>JAOPVF010000318.1 GCA_025963195.1 Mycobacterium sp.
CGCCGTCGTCGCCGCGTGCAAGGACCAAGCCGAGCCGGAGTACACCGAGGGCGTCACCAAGGCCAAGCCGACCGGCGAGCGCACCGACGTCGACCCCGACATCGGCGACGACATGGACGTCTTCCTGCAGGCCGTCGAGCTGGTGGTGTCCTCGCAGTTCGGCTCCACCTCGATGCTGCAGCGCAAGTTGCGGGTCGGTTTCGCCAAGGCGGGCCGGTTGATGGACCTGATGGAGACACGGCAGATCGTCGGGCCGAGCGAGGGCTCCAAGGCGCGTGAGGTGCTGGTCAAGCCCGACGAGCTGGCGGGGACGCTGATGCTGATCCGCGGCGGCGACGAACCCGGCGACGACGACGAGGATTGAGCGCACGTTCGGCGAAGTGTCGGTAGGCCTCGGCACACTCCTGCCATGGAGGAGCCATTCATCGGCAGCGATGCCGTCGCGGCGGGTCGGCTGACGCCGTACCAGCTGCGCAGCAAGTTCGTCGCCGTCCATCGTGACGTCTATGTCGCGCGAGACTGTCGTCTGACGGCAGCCGCCCGGGCCAACGCGGCATGGTTGTGGTCGGGACGCGCTTGTGTGATTGCAGGCAGGTCGGCGGCACTGCTGCACGGCGCCAAGTGGGTCGACGACGCCGCGCCCGCCGAGATCCTCTATGACAATCGCCGACCGCCGCGAGGCATTTCCACGTGGTCCGATCAGGTCGCCGAGGACGAGATCGAAACGATTCGTGGAGTTGCGGTCACAATGCCCGCACGCACCGCGCTCGACCTGGCGTGCCACCGCCCGCTCGACGTTGCCGTCGCGGAGATCGATGCGCTCGCGCGGGCGGCGAAGCTCAAGGTGGCCGACGTCGAACTGATAGCCGAGCGGCACCAGGGCCGTCGAGGCATCCGTGGTGCCCGCACAGCACTGGACTTGGTCGATCCCGGAGCCGAGTCGCCGAGGGAGACCTGGCTGCGGCTACTCCTGATTGGAGCGGGCTTTCCGCGACCGGAAACGCAGATCCCGGTCTACGACGAGTACGGGCAGCTCGTCGCCGAGTTGGACATGGGATGGCGGGACATCAAGGTGGCCGCCGAGTACGACGGTGATCACCATTGGAAGCTCGTCCGCCAGCTCGAGCGCGACATCAGGCGCTACGAAGCCGTCACGCAGCAGGGATGGATCGACGTGCGCGTCACGAAAGCCGATACCGAAGGGGCCATCATCGGCCGGGTGGCGCGAGCCTTCGAGCAACGAACGTGACGACACTGCGAGATTTGGGCGTCGATCTCGCAATGACGTCACGTTCGGCAAGCGGCGGGTCTAGGTGAGCGTCACCAGCATCCGGGTATTGCCCAGGATGTTGGGTTTGACGTAGGACAGGTCGAGGAACTCCGCGACACCGATGTCATACGAGCGGCACATCTCCTCGTAGACCTCCGCGGTGACCGGGGTGCCGTCGATCTCCGTGAAGCCGTGCCTGCCGAAGAATTCGGTCTCGAAGGTCAGCACGAAGATGCGCTCAAGGCGCAATTCTCTAGCCACGTCGAGAAGGCGTGCCACCACGGCATGCCCGACACCACGTCCCCGCACCTTGGGATGGGCCGCGATCGTGCGCAGCTCGCCGAGGTCGGCCCACAGCACGTGCAGCGCCCCGCAGCCCACCAACTCGTCATCGAGTTCGGCGACCCAGAACTCCTGGACGGACTCGTAGAGGGTGACGAGGTTCTTCTCGAGCAGGATCTTGCCGGCGTACACGTCGACGAGCGCCTTGATGGCGGGGACGTCGGAGGTGCGGGCCCGCCGGACGACCAGCCCATCCGTTTCGGGCGCTGCATTCACGCTGTGAGAATATCGGCTGCCGCAACGGATATTCTGATCCGGTGCCTGGCCCGCCTGATATCGATCCCGTGACCCCGCGTGCCAGTGTCGCGAACGTCGCCAACGTCCTCACCGGTGTGCGCATGGCCTTGGTGCCCGTATTCCTGCTGGCCCTCTTTGCCGGCGACGGCCACGAAACCCGTTGGCGCATAATTGCATTCGTCATATTTGCGGCCGCGGTGATTACCGACCGGGTCGATGGCGCGCTGGCCCGTAGCTTCGATCTGGTCACCGAATTCGGCAAGCTCGCCGATCCGATCGCCGACAAGGCGTTGATCGGTGCGGCACTGATCGGGCTGTCGCTGCTCGGTGACTTGCCGTGGTGGGTGACGATTCTGATCCTGGTACGTGAGATCGGCGTCACCATTTTGCGTTTCGCCGTGTTGCGTCGCGGTGTCATTCCGGCCAGCCGCGGCGGCAAGCTCAAGACGTTGGTGCAGGCACTGGCGATCGGCCTGTTCGTCCTTCCGCTGTCCGGTGCCTGGCTGACCGGGGCATGGGTGTTGATGTGGGCCGCGGTGGTGTTGACCGTGGTCACGGGCCTGGACTACGTCGTCTCGGCACTGCGGGACGGACGTCGCCGGCCCGCATCGGCGTGAGGTGTGGCGTACCGGGAACCATTTGTGAGCATGCGGGCGTTCAGCTGTTAGTGACCGGCGGACGAAGGAGAGCACGATGACGGCACTGTTACGCGAAGTGATCGGCGACGTGCTTCGTCACGCCCGCACCGAGCAGGGGCGCACTCTGCGAGAGGTGTCCGACGACGCCAGGGTCAGCCTCGGATATCTCTCCGAGGTCGAGCGCGGCCGCAAGGAGGCGTCCAGCGAGCTGCTGAGCGCCATCTGCGGCGCCCTCGAGGTGCCGCTGTCGCGGGTGCTGTCCGAGGCCGGCGAGGAACTCGCCCGCCACGAGCGGGTCCCGGCCAAGCCGGGCGCTGCAGGCACGGCGAACATCGACGTCACGACCAAGGTGGTAATCCCGCAGGTCGTCACGATGGCGGTGGCCTAGCTTTCTGGGCCCCTGGGTCCTGCACGAGCGGCTGCGAACCCGATAAGTTGGGCAGTAGCTGAAAGCACATCAGCCCGTCCCCGGCAAGCGCAGTAAACGATACGAAGGCGGAAACGTTCCCATGGCCAACCCGTTCGTCAAGGCGTGGAAATACCTCATGGCGCTGTTCAGCTCCAAGGTCGACGAGTACGCGGACCCGAAGGTGCAGATCCAGCAGGCCATCGAGGACGCTCAGCGGCAGCACCAGGCGCTGACCCAGCAGGCGGCGCAGGTGATCGGCAACCAGCGTCAGCTGGAGATGCGGCTGAACCGTCAGCTCGCCGACATCGAAAAGCTCCAGGTCAACGTCCGCCAGGCGCTCACGCTCGCCGACCAGGTCACCTCGGCAGGAGATGCGGCCAAGGCCACCGAGTACAACAACGCTGCCGAGGCGTTCGCGGCGCAGCTGGTTACCGCCGAGCAGAGCGTCGAGGATCTCAAGGCGCTGCACGACCAGGCGCTGCAGGCCGCCGGCCAGGCCAAGAAGGCGGTCGAGCAGAACGCCATGATGCTGCAGCAGAAGATCGCCGAGCGCAGCAAGCTGCTCAGCCAGCTCGAGCAGGCCAAGATGCAGGAGCAGGTCAGCGCCTCGCTGCAGTCGATGAGCGAGCTGGCCGCGCCGGGCACCACCCCCAGCCTGGACGAGGTGCGCCAGAAGATCGAGAGCCGGTACGCCAACGCCATGGGTGCGGCCGAGCTGGCGCAGAACTCGGTGCAGGGCCGGATGATGGAAGTGCAGCAGGCCAGCGTTCAGATGGCGGGGCACTCGCGGCTCGAGCAGATCCGCGCATCGATGCGCGGCGACGCGTTGCCGTCCGGCGGCGCGGCGGCCCCGGCTACTCCGGCAGCCAGCCCGCCTGCCGCGGCGCCGGAAAACCCACTGTCGCAATAGGTCAGGAGCATGACGATGAGTTCTCGGACGGGACGAGTGGAGGCGTGGCGCACACTGGCGCAGCGTGGCGTCGACACCGCCGCCGAATTGTCCGACCTGCTCGCCGAGAAGCTCGGCGCAGCCGCTGACCCTCGGGCCAAGCTGCTGCGCCAGCGCCGACGGGCGTTCCGCCTCGGGCTGTTCTTCACCTTCGCCACGGGCTTCTGGATCGTCGTGACGGCGGTCCTGGCGTCGTGGGACACCCCGGCGTGGGCACTACCCATCCCCGGCGCCATCGGCGTCGGGGCGGCCTTCCTTGCCACGCTGTGCTTTCTTCGGCACCGGTGGCTGAAGGCCGCACCGCTGCCCCCGAAGCGTTCGGTGCGCCGACTCCCGCCGTGGGGATCGGCGGCTCGTCAGCCGATGGCGGCGCTGACGTCGGCTGAGCGCGGCATGTTCTCCCTGCTCGGCGTCATGCAGCGGGGCCGGATGCTGCCCGACGACGAGCTGCACGAGGTCACCTTGGCGGCCAACCAGACCGCGGCCACCATGGCGGCCACCGCCACCGACCTGATGTCGATGGAGCGGGCCGCGAGCGCGTCGCCGCAGTCGCGTGCGCACCTGACGCCCACCATTCGCGCGTTCAGCGCGCAGCTGGAGACCGGTGTTCGGCAGTACAACGAAATGGTCACCGCCGCAGCGCAATTGGTGTCAGCGGCCAACAGCGGAACGATGTCGAGTTCGCCGATGTCGGCTCAGCGCTACCGCCACGAACTAGGTACCGCGACCGACCGGCTGAACGGCTGGGCGCAGGCCTTCGACGAGCTCGGCCACCTGCGCCGCGCCTGACGGCTCAGACGTCGTGGCTGCTCGGCGGCCCCGATCGCGGTCCGTACTTCGCGATGTAGGCATCGTGCACGTGGGCGTTGCGCTGGCGGGCGACGTAATCGACCAAGCCTGGCTCCAACCCGTGCTTGCGCAGCATGTGCCGCCGCCACACCTTGTTCAGTGCGTGCGAGAAGAACACGAACGGGATTAGGATCGGCAACGTCGTCGACAAGTGCAGGTAGAGCGACATCGGGATGATCCAGAACGGCGTGAGCAGCAGCACCGCGGGGATGAACACCCGAACCATCATGCGGACCGTGGCGCCCTCACCAGCCAGGTCGTCGGCCACCCACTGCTTCATCGAATTCGGCAGGCGCCTGCCGTAGCAGTACGTGACGTATTGCCACGCATTCGGCCGGGTCCGTTCGGTCTCGCTCATGGGTTGCCGGTCACAGCCTCGGGCGCAGGGACGGGATGACCGTCCCGGCGATCCCGCGCAGGATCGCCTTGGTGAAGTCGTAGAAGTCGAAGTAGTCGCGCCACAGGGTGATCTGCCCGTCGTGGACCTCGAATACGCCGCACACCCAGAACTGCAGGCGCAGCGGTCCGAGGACGATGGCGTCGGTGCGCTCGTTGAGCACCGTGTCACCTTCGGCCACGTTGCGATGCAGCTCCACCTCGAAGCTCATCCTGCCTTCCATGCTCCGGAGCAGCTTCTTCACGCGGCGGCCGCCACGAATCGTGGGCAATCCGACGTTCTGGTAGACGATGTCATCTGCGACGAGGGTGTCGATCGTGTCGAAGTCCTGGCTCTGCATGGCCTTGAGGAAGGTTTCGACCGTGCGGGCCTGCGTCTCGTTGGTTACTGCCGATGTTTGGTCGGTCATGATCGCCAGCCTAACCGTCTACTCCTGGCGCAACACTGGGTCCGCTCGTCGTTAGGGTGGGCGGATGCGCGTCGCGGTGGTCGCTGGACCCGACCCTGGGCACGCATTTCCGGCGCTGGCGCTGTGCCTGAAGTTCCTGGCGGCGGGCGATGACCCCACGTTGCTCACCGGCACCGAGTGGCTCGACACGGCCCGTGCGGCCGGAGTCGATGCCGCAGAACTCGTCGGGCTGGATCCGACGGACGAGGACGATGACGAAGACTCGGGGGCGAAGATCCACCGCCGGGGCGCCAGAATGGCCGTGCTCAACGTGCCTGGCCTGAGGGAACTGGCACCGGATCTGATCGTGTCCGACGTCATCACCAGCTGCGGCGGACTGGCGGCCGAACTGCTCGGTGTGCCGTGGGTGGAACTGAGCCCGCACCCGCTGTACCGGCCGTCGAAGGGGTTGCCGCCGGTGGGCAGCGGGTTGGCGCCTGGCCGGGGGCTGCGCGGTCGGCTGCGCGACACGGTGCTGCGGGCGTTGAGCGAGCGGTCGGTGCGCACGGGAGTGCGACAGCGGACCGCCGCGCGGGCCGAGATCGGGCTGCCGGCCACGGACCCCGGACCGCTGCGCCGCTTGATCGCCACGCTGCCGGCACTGGAGGTGCCGCGACCGGACTGGCCTGCCGAGGCGGTGGTCGTCGGGCCGCTGCACTTCGAGCCGACCTCTGAGGTGATTGACGTGCCCGCGGGCGACGGGCCGGTGGTGGTGGTCGCGCCCTCGACGGCGACGACGGGGGCGGCTGGCCTGGTCGAACTGGCGCTGCAGACGTTGATCCCTGGCAGAACGCTGCCCGACGGGTCGCGGGTGGTGGTGTCGAGGCTGGGTGGGCCCGACGTCGAGGTGCCGACGTGGGCGACGGTGGGCCTTGGGCGTCAGGACGAGCTTCTGAAGTCGGCGGATCTGGTGATCTGCGGCGGCGGGCACGGCATGGTGTCCAAGACGCTGCAGGCAGGCGTGCCGATGGTGGTGGTACCCGGCGGGGGTGACCAGTGGGAGATCGCCAATCGCCTTGTGCGGCAAGGGAACGCGCAGCTGGTGCGACCCTTGAACCCCGACACGCTGGCTGCAGCGGTCACCGAGGTGTTGACGGCGCCGAGGTACCGCGAGGCCGCCAGGCTCGCGGCGGCGGGCAGTGACGCGGTCGCTGATCCGGTACGGGTGTGCCATGAGGCGTTGGCGACGTCGGCGTAGGTTGGGTCCGTGCGGTTGACGGAATTCAATGAACTCGTCGAGGCGCAGTTCGGCCCCGTGCGCGGGGCATCCCTGCTCGTGGACTACGTACTGACCAGGCTGGGTGGGCGCACGGCAGTCCAAGCCATCGATGAGGGCATCGACCCTCGTGACGTGTGGCGGGCGCTGTGCGCCGACTTCGACGTCCCTCGCGACCAGTGGTGACTCAGCGCTTGTCCTCGCCCCGACCGGTTCCCGGCGTATGGGCAGGCGCGTCGACCATGTCGTCGTCCCTGTCGGTCTCCGGCGCCCGCGACGCCGGTTGTTCCTGCGCAGGTGACGCGGTGGCACCACCCGCAGTCTCGCTCGGTGCCTTGGCCTTGTAGTCGGAGTCGGTGACCGGCTTCACGGCACCTCCGACCTCTGCGCCGCCGCTGCCCTTCGTCGAGTCGCCCTCGGGTTTGGCGGTGGTCTGGCGGTCTTCGTACGGCGGCGTGGCAGGTTTGGCGTCCGACGGCGGACTGTTGGTGAATTTCGTTGCACCTTCTGGCATCTGCCCCTCACCGCCGTAATTCGGTACGGTCTCGTCGCCCTTGTACTCACCGGACGGCCGGTTTGAGGGACCGCCCGATGGTTCGTCGGAGCCGGTGTCGCGGGAACCGGGGGCGCCGCGCTTCTCCTGGGATTCTTCGTTGACATTCTCGCCTGGATCGCTCATGACAACTCCTCACGGCCGCCGCGCGAGCCGCAACGGCGCTGGTCGTCGGTTACCCACTGCCGACCACAATGAAAACCGCTAACGACGCACTCCCAATTCGAGGTCGGTCGTGCGGGAGCGCTCACCCAGCAGCTGCGCCGTTTCACGGTGCAGGCGGCCGAAGTTGTAATACGCCGCGCAGGCGCCTTCCGGGGAGACCATGCAGGTGCCGATCGGTGTTTCCGGGGTGCATGCCGTCCCGAACACCTTGCACTCCCACGGCTTGATGACCCCCTTGAGCACCTCCCCGCACTGGCACGCCTTCGGATCTGCCACCCGCACGCCTGGCATCTCGTATCTCAGCTCGGCGTCGTACTCGGCGTAGTCGCGGTGCACCTTCAGCGCGCTCTGAGAGATGAATCCCAAGCCACGCCACTCGAAGTGCGGGCGCAGCTCGAAGGTCTCGGCAAGCAACTTCAAGGCCTGGGTGTTGCCTTCCGGGCGCACGACGCGGGTGTACTGGTTCTCGATCTCGCATCGCCCGTCGCGGATCTGCTGGAGCAGCATGTGCACGGAAGCGAGGATGTCCAACGGCTCGAAACCGGCGACCACCATCGGCTTGCCGTACACCTCCGACACGAACCGGTACGGCCGCAGTCCCACCACGGTGGACACGTGGCCGGGGCCGAGGAAGCCGGACAGCCGCAGGTCGGGCGATTCCAGGATCGCCTTGATCGGCGGCACGATCGTGACGTGGTTGCAGTAGACGCTGAAGTTCCGCACGCCCAGTGCCCGCGCCCGGACGAGCGTCACGGCGGTCGACGGGGCAGTGGTCTCGAACCCGACGGCGAAGAACACGACATGGCGGTCGGGGTTGTCGACGGCGACCTTGAGCGCGTCGAGCGGCGAGTACACGAATCTGACGTCGGCGCCACGGGCCTTCGCCTCGATGAGATTTCCCTTGGAACCGGGCACCCGCATCATGTCGCCGAACGTGGTGAAGATGACGCCGGGCTGCTCGGCAAGCCACATCGCATCGTCCACCCGGCCCATCGGTATGACGCACACCGGGCAGCCCGGTCCGTGCACCAGCTCGACCGTCTCCGGCAGCAGGTGCTCGATGCCGTGGCGGTAGATGGTGTGGGTGTGGCCGCCGCACACCTCCATGAACTTGAACTCACCGCCGCTGGCGAGCTCGGTGATCGATTTGACCAGGGCGCGCGCGGCCGCCGGGTCCCGGAATTCGTCGACGAACTTCATGCTGATCCTCTTCTGGCTCAGGCGATCTCGGACGAGTTGAAGGCTTCGATCTCGTTGACGTAGTCGGCGCCCATCTTCTGCACCTGATCCAGCGTCAGTTTCGCTTCGCGTTCGTCGATCTTGGCCATCGCGAAGCCGACGTGGACGAGCACCCAGTCGCCGACCGTCAAGTTGTCATCGGCAAGCAGCCGTACGCTGATGTTTCGGCGCACGCCGTTGACGTCGACCTTGGCCAGAGACTGTTCGGCGTCGACGATGTCGACCACCTGACCGGGTATTCCCAGACACATCGTCGTTCTCCCTTCGAGGGTTGGTCAGCAGATCCGCGGAAGTGGGTCGCCGACGAGCATGTCGACGATTCGGCTGCCGCCGAACGACGTTCGCAGCGCGACGATGCCGTGCGGTTCGGCCACGATGTCGCCGACCACCGTCGCGTCGGCGCCCTGGGGGTGTGTGCGCAACGCGGCGATCGCGGCATCGGCCTCGTCCGCCGGGACCACCGCGACGAACTTGCCTTCGTTCGCGACGTAGAGGGGGTCGATGCCGAGCATGTCGCAGGCGCCGAGCACCTGAGGTTGGACCGGAAGGCTCGACTCGTCCAGGATCAGCGCGAACGGGCGGTCCTTGACCAGTTCGTTGCAGACCGTGCCGACACCACCGCGCGTCGCGTCGCGCATCCATCGTGTCGACGGTGCGGCCGCGAGCAGCAGCTCAACCAGTTCGTGCACCGGTGCGGTGTCGGACGCGATGTCGGCGTCGATGGCTAGGTCGCCGCGCGCCAGCATCACCGCCATGCCGTGCTCGCCGATCGTGCCGGACAGCAGCACCTTGTCGCCAGCCCGTACCAGGTCGCGGCCCAGCCGCCTGCCCTGCGGAATCACACCGACTCCCGCGGTCGAGATGTAGACCCCGTCGGCGGCGCCCTTGCCGACGACCTTGGTGTCGCCGGTGACGATCTGCACGCCCGCCCTGGTCGCCGCTTCGCTCATGTCGGCGACGATTTCGCGCAGTTCGGCGATCGGGAAACCCTCCTCGATCACGAAGGCCGCCGACAACCACTGCGGGCGCGCACCCGACACGGCGAGGTCGTTGATGGTCCCGTGCACCGCGACGTGGCCGATGGATCCGCCGGGAAAGCGCCGGGGCGCAACGACGTAGGAGTCGGTGGAGAAGGCGAGGCGGTCACCCGACGGGGTGCGCAGCGCTGCGGCGTCGCCGAGTTGTTCGAGTTCGTCGTTTCGGAAAGCCTCCAGGAACACCGAGTCGACCAGCGCGGCCGACGACTTCCCTCCTGCGCCGTGTGCGAGTGTCACCACGTCGTCGAGCAGACGTGGGCGTCGCTGCCGGAACTTGTCGATGCGTTCCAGTACCCGGTCTTCGCGCTGGGCGGCGGTCATTGCGTCGGTTGTGCTCATGTGGCGTGTGCTCCGTTGAGTCGACGAGCCATGTTCTCCTGGGCCACCGACCAGAGCCGGTAACCGAGGACCGCGTGGCTTTCCTGGATGCGGTGAATGCTTTGGCTGTGCACGGTGAAGCAGAAGTCGAGGTCATCGGCGACCGCCATCCGGCCGCCGTCGTGGCCGGAGAATCCGATGGTCATCAGGCCACGCCGCTTGGCTTCGGTGATCGCGGTCATCAGATCCGCCGAGCTGCCCGACGTCGACATCGCGATCGCGACGTCGCGGTCGCGGGCGTGTGCGATGATCTGTCGCTTGAAGATCAGCTCGAACCCGACGTCGTTGCCGAGTGCGGTGACCACGGCTTCGTCGGCGGCGAGCGACCACGCCGCTACCGGACGACCCCGCGCGGGGCGGCTGAACAGGGACGCCAGCGTCGCCGCGTCGGTGGAACTGCCACCGTTGCCGAACGTGTACAGCCGGCCGCCGCGGCCAAATCTCTCGGCCATCTCCGTTCCTGCGCTTGCCAATTGGTCGTCGTATTCGTCGAGCGATGCTGCCTGCAGCCGGCTGCTCTCCGCGGCCTTACTCCGCGCCGATGACGCCAGGTCCGCGAGCAGGCTGGCGGCGTCGGTCTCCTCCGACTCGATGAACGGATACAGGAAGCTGGTGGTCTCCGGCTCGTTCGTCATCGTCGCACCTCCTGGTCGTCGAGGCGGGTGATCGCCGCGCCCGCGTGCACGAGGACGAGGTCATTGGTTGCCACGGCTCCCAGCAGTGTGACGTCGACCCACTCCTCACCGGCAGCGGTGCGAACCAACGCGGGTTCGGTGGTGCCGGACGGTTCAAGAAGCACTTCGCCGATGCGGCCCTCGTCACTGCAGGTGATGCACACGTCCTCGGTGCAATCGTCGGTCGGCTCCACGAGCAGCCCTCGATGTTCGAAGCAGACGTGGGTGAGTTCCCACAGCAGGTGATAGAGCAGGACGAATCGGCCGGTGGCAGGCACCATGGGGTCCTCGGAATCGACCCACAGGACGTGGTTGGCCGCACCGGCCGGCGGCCGGGGGCCTGACCCGATCCAGAGTGTCGTGACACCCCACGCCGCGGCCCGTCGCATGGCGTCGGCGACCTTCGGTTCGTCCGCCGAGGCGACCGCGAGCAGCAGATCGCCCGACTGGCTGGCCACCCTGGCCTGCGCCACCGGGTCGGGTTCGACCAGCGCGACGGATGGCAACGCGCGCTTGCCCATGACCACCGGATGGACGAATTCGACTGCAACGTGGTGGGCATGCGGCTCCCATTGGGGGGATATCACCCACAGCGTCGCACCGCCGTGGAACCGGCGGGCGACGTCGAGTGCCGCCGCGGCGAGGTCGGCCGAGAGGTCGGCGTCGACGAAGGGTGCGCCCGGTTGTTCGGTCATGGTCATCGGCGACGTCCCCTTGCCTCTGTCAACCAGTGTCCTCTCGTGCCGCGGTAGATGAAAGGTTTTGGGAGGACTGGCCGTGTCTCCGCTCCGGTTGGATGGTGGCTCATCGGCTTCGCCCCGGCCGACGGGCTTCGTTCACCAGGTCCACCGTCACCTGTGTCGCGTCGCGGAGAGCGGAGGTCTCGGGCTCGGTGAGGAGTCCGCACGCCCAGTCCCAATGTGCTGAAACGACATCGCCCGGCTCGGGCGCGGCGATCAGCGACGCGCCAGCCCTTCGCCATCGCACGCGCTCGGTCGTCGGTTCGCCGAGTGCGACGGTGCCGTCCTCGAACGTCAGCGGTCGCGACCACATCACGACGTGGTCGCCGTCAACGGATTCGACCGTGCCCCAGCGGATCCGGCAGTCCTGCAACACCCGCAGCGACGTGGCCGGATCGCGATCGAGGAACCGAACCCACGGGTACACCACGAAGACGTGGAAACTGTGATGCGCGAGAACCCGTTTCGACTCGGCCAGGTCGCCGAGTAACCCGCTGGTCTGGCCTTCGAACGCTCGGCGGAGCCGATCGAGCAGGGCCGCCGGATCTACCCGGTCCAGCAGCGGACCGCCGATCCAGTAGCTGCCCACCACGTCGGCATCGAGCGCATCGACCGTGCCTGCAGCATCGGCGATGGCCCTCAAGTAGGGCCATGCGCCATCGAAGGCCTTCGCATGTGCGGCGACTTCGGTCGGGTCGTCGGCGCGCAGCAGTACGTCGGCGTCGGCGGGACCGCAGTAGCCCAGCTCGTTCGGCGGGAATGCGTAGCGGGCGAACAAGGAGTATCCGGCGGGGACTATCCGGTCAGGCACTCCTTGATCAGGCACTGCGGTCATGTTCTACCCCGCATTCCCGACGAGGAGCTGACCCAGTGCCAGCCCGCCGTCGTTCGGCGGTACGCTGCGATGGGTGAGCGCCGTAAACCCCTTGGCCCGCAGGCGGTCCAAGGTGAGGCGCAGCAACAAGACGTTCTGGAACACGCCACCCGAGAGCGCCACCGGGTGAGCAGCCGGGCCATCGATGCCCGCCAAGTCGACGATCAACTCCGCGACCGCGCGGTGAAAGCGCGCACCGATCACCGCGCGGGACACGCCACCACGCAGATCCGAAACGATCGCGGCGAGCACGGGCTCCGGGTCGACCACCGTCGACGGTCGCTCGGCTGCGACGGCGAAGCGATAGTGCCTGGCGCCGCCATCGGCCGTCCTGGCGATGCCCTCCAGCTCGATCGCCGCCTGCGCCTCGTACGCGACGACCTGGCGGACGCCGATCAGCGCGGACACCGCGTCGAACAACCGGCCCATGCTCGAGGTGGGCACGCAACCGAGCCCGTTCTCCAGCTGACGGGCAAGGGCCCGGCGCTCGTCGGCCGGGCACGCCTGGACCGGTGCGAGATCGGGGTCCCACGGCAGACCGACCGCCCACAGATGTGCCAGCGCCATCCGGTAGGGCCGGAACACGCTGACGTCGCCCCCGGGCAACGGCACGTACTTCAGGTGAGCCATGCGCTGGAAACCCTTGTAGTCGGCGAGGAGCAGCTCACCGCCCCAGACCGCGCCGTCGGGTCCGTAACCCGTTCCGTCGAAGGCGAATCCGAGCACCGGTTCGGCACCGTCGAGCCCGTGCTCGGCCATGACGGCGGCGACGTGGGCGTGGTGGTGCTGTACCAGCCGGACGGGCCTGCCGTCCGCGTTGCGCTCCGCCCACGCGCTCGACCGGTAGCCGGGATGTGCGTCGGCCACGATGACTTCGGGGACGACGCCGGTCAGCGCCTCCATGTGCCGCTCGGCGGCGCCGAACGCCGAAAGGGTGGCCAGGTCGTCCATGTCGCCGACGTGCTGGCTCAGCCAGGCGTACTTGCGTTCCGCCACCGCCAAGGTGTTCTTCAGGTCGGCGCCGACGGCCAGCGTGGGTGGCACGGCCACGGGGAGCGCCACCGGAAGTGGGGCGTAGCCGCGGGAGCGGCGGATCGGAAGTTCGGCGCCGTCGAAGACCCGGACGACGGAGTCATCGCAGGGCACCAGGATGTCGCGGTCGTGCATCAGCCAGCCGTCGGCCAGGCCGGCGAGCCGGTCCACCGCGTCCTGGTCGGTATGGCAGATCGGCTCGCCACCAAGATTGCCCGACGTCATCACCAGCGTCGGTGGGCCCGGCTCGTCGGGAGGAAGCCCGAACAGCAGGACGTGCAGCGGCGTGTAGGCCAGCATCACGCCGATGTCGGGATTGTTGGGTGCGACGGCGGCGGTGACACAGGCGCAGGCACGCCGCGGCATCACCACGATGGGGCGTTGTGGGCTCGTCAGCACCCGCGCCGCCGCCTCGTCGACCGTCGCGATCGCGCGTGCCGTCGCCAGCTCGGCCACCATCACGGCGAACGGCTTGTCGCCGCGGCACTTTCGCCGCCGCAGGTCGAGTACCGCCGATTCGCTTCCCGCGTCGCAGGCCAGGTGATAGCCGCCGATGCCCTTGACCGCGAGCACCCCACCGTCGCGTAGCAACCGTCGGGCGGCGGCCAGTCCCGGCTCTCCGTCACTGACCAGGCCGTCGCCGTCGCGGTAGCGCAGGGTGGGCCCGCAGTTCGGGCAGCACACCGGTTGTGCGTGAAAGCGGCGGTCGCCCGGATCGGCGTACTCGCGCGCGCAGTCGGCGCACATCGGGAAGGGCGCCATGGTGGTGGTGGCGCGGTCGTAGGGCAGTGAGCCGATGATGGTGAACCGGGGACCACAATTGGTGCAGTTGACGAACGCGTGGCGGTGCCGACGGTCGTTCGGGTCGAGCTGCTCGGCCGCGCAGTCCGTACACATCGCGACGTCGGGGGAGGCCAGGGTGCGGCCGCCGCCGGAACGCGAGCTGTCGGCGATGCGGAAGCCGGTACCGCCGACGGTCGGGATGGACTTGATGTCAACGGATTCGACGACGGCCAGCGGCGGCGGGCGGTCGCGCAGTGTGGTGAGGAAGCCGTCGACGTCGTCGGCGTCGCCCTCGACTTCGATGACCGCCCCGGAACTGTCGTTGCGCACCGATCCGGACAAGCCGAGCGCGGCGGCCGTGGTGTAGACGAACGGGCGAAATCCGACGCCCTGGACGACGCCGCGCACGCGGACGCGCAGTCGGCGGCGGCCCGTCACGGGGACTCCTCGCGCCCGCGGCCCATCAGCTCAAGGCCCGCCATGGCGGCGTCGGCTCCTGCCTCGTCGGTCTTCTCGACGACGAAGCCCATGTGGATGATCACCCAATCACCGGGCGCGAACGTCTCTTCGGGCAGCATGCCGATGTTCACCTTGCGGTGCTCGCCCGCGACGTCGACGAGGGCGAGTTGCCCGCCGTAGCCGTCGACCATTCCCACGACCCGCCCCGGAATTCCCAGACACATGGCTCAGCCCTCCGGTGTTGATGTGGAATCGCGCGCCAGCAACCGCGTCACGACGTCCTCGATCGCGCCCACCGCCGCGGGTACGGCGTCCGCGACGCGCTCCGACAAGCCCATCCCTTCGTCGACGTTGTCGATCTCACAGCCGACGACCACGGTGTGTGGCGGCGAGCCGCCGAGTGCGTTGAGGCTGGCGAATACGGTTTGGGGATCCATGGCGTGGGCATCGAGGCCGGTTGCGCCCGAGAGCGTTTCGTGGTCCGCCTCGAAGACGTGCAGCGTTCCCGGCGCGCCTCGACTGGGGACCGCGTCGACGAGCACCAGCGCGTCCCAGCCGTCGAGGAGGTCGTAGGCCAGATGCATGCCGCGGATGCCGTAGTCCCTCAGCCGAACCCCGGGGCCGGCCAGCCCCTGCGGGACGCGGCGCAGCACCTCGGGGCCGAAGCCGTCGTCACCGAGGAAGACGTTGCCGATGCCTGCGACCAGAATTCCAGACGTGATGTCACCCGGTCCGACTACATCCGCCGCATCTTGAGGTAACGGCGGGCGTCGGGAAGTGATCGCAAACCGACCACCACCCCGCCGATGACCACCAGTCCCACTATCGCGGTGGCGACGTAACCTACTGCTGCCATGTCGGACTCCTTTGACTCATTGGTTCGACTTCGTCCGGCGCGAAGTACAGATAGCGGCCGTACCACTCGTGCAGATCCGCGGCCGGGTCCTCTTCGAGGACGACGCCGACGTGCTGCTGGCCGTCGACGTCCTCGTGCACCGAGGTCACCCGCGCGACCATGCCTGCGAAGAAGATGTCCTGCGCATCGGCGCGGCGTGACGGACGCAGCACCACCCGGCTGCCGCGGGTAACCCGCTCGCCGTTGACGAGGACGGCGTCGATGTCGGGCCGAACGGCTTCGTCGGCCATCGGATCCCACCAGTCGACGCCATCCGGGATCTCGGGGATCAGGCCCGCAGCCTGGCCCTGGTGTGGGTTGCGCAGGACGCCGTGCAGGTTGAGCATCGCCTCCGGCGACATCGAGTCGCAACGGTCGATGATCTGGGCGGCGAGCGGATCGGTGGCCCGGGCCTGCGCCTTCTCCTCGTCGGTCATCGTCATCACGCGCAACGTGAGGATCTCGTCGATCTCGGTGGAGTCGTAGAGAGCGCCCTCGCTCTGTTCGGCGATCTCGGGGTGGTCGTAGAGGATGATGGGGGACACCAGCACCACGCCCTTCTCGCCGGGCGGTCCGGCCAGAACGGGGAAGCAGCGATGCTGTCGGCAGCGGGCGACCGCGTCGACGGCCGACGGTGGCGGCTCGAGCAGCGACACGAAGTCGCCGTCTTCCACTTCGAGAATGACGTGTGTACCGATCAGCGATGCCGCGATCGCCTCGTCCTTGTCCGCAGACGCTGCGCCAACGTTGCGTGCCACCAAGCTGATTCGCAGTAGTCCGTCGTCGGGCTCCGCCAGCACGGTCAGCTCGCCGCGCAGCTCCTCGCGGCGGCGAACAAGCCGGCCGCCGTCGACGGGTTCGACGTCGTAGCCGCCTGCGACGACGAAGGGAAGCGTTCGGGACGGCTGCACGTCGGCCTCGGTGAACGGGCCGAACGACAGCTCGCACTCCACCGCCTCGTCCCAGGTGAGCCAGGATTGCGTGCCCGCGGTGAGCTGGTCGACGCGTTCGTAGCCGCCATCGCCCGTCGCGCGTTCGGCGATCCGGCGTTGCAATTGCAGGCAGCGCACCACGACGGTCAGCGCGGCGTCCGGTCCCGGCTCGATGAGCACCTGCGCCGACATCGTGTCGTCCTCGCCGATGCCGCGTTCCGCCACGCCGTCGGGTCCGAGCACGCCGAACTGCCAGCGGGACTGGTTCTTTCCGGAGGTGGCCCGGTAGGGGTAGAGCAGGTAGCCCTCGTAGAGCACCGCGTCGGCGATGGCGCGGACCCGATCCCAGCCCGTGCTCATCGCGCGTCCTCGACGGAATGGGCGGACAGCAGCGCGGTGATCGTTTCGTCGAAGCCGAGCATGCCGTGGTTCGACTTGTAGGCCGCCAGCGCGTCGACGGTGTCGCGGTTCAAGCGAATCCACCCGGTGTTGGGATAGTGCAGCGCCATCAACTCGCGCCACACCGAGACGGGCATGGCGTAGTGGTCCTCGCGGTCCCACGGCACCTGATGAACCTCGAAGTTGTTGGCCCCCTTGGTGAAAACGGTGCCGCTGAACAGGAACTGAAGCGGGATGTTGCCGTCACGCAACGCGTGGAAGTACTTGGCGGCGGTCACCTCGAAGTCGTAGGTACATTCCAGCGGCAGGTCCACCTGCGTGGCGCCGGTGAAGCCCTGCACCATCGCGGTGCTGTGCAGGAACAGGAAGTTGTGCTGGGTGGTGGCCCAGCGCTCACGGGAACCGAACAGGTCGAGCAACCCGGCGGCTTCCTCATCGGTGTAGCCGCGGCGCAGCGGCTCGATGCGGACCTGGCACCGCAGGGCGATGGCATGCACGGGGTCGTCGCCGACGGCCGCAATGCCGACGCGCGCCGTCAAAATCGGTGTCACCGCATAGGGTTCGGGGGACACGTCGAGCACCGCGAACGTCACCTCGGTCACGGCGCGACCGCCTTGCCGCGGGACCGGACGTGGTCGAAGAATTCGTCGACGAAGGTGCGCACGTGCTGGCCGCCGTCGAAGCCATGCCACAGCATCCGGAGCCGTCCCACGAACTCGTAGCAGGCGTCGATGGGGACAAGGTGGCACTCGGGCGCCAGCGCCTCGTCCTCGGGGAGCCGCACGATCAGCGCTTCGGTGTCGTCGGCCAGCAGGTCCACCCGTGGGTCGGCCGCCCGAATCCCGTTCCATGCCGACAGGTCCAGTTCGGATTCCGTCGCTCCCGCGGGACCTGGATAGAACGCGACCGTGCGGTCCAGCGCAGAGTTGCGGAAGAAGAACGCGAGGCCCACCGGGATCTGGAGCAACTGCCATTCGCGACGGCCGAGCGCGAAATCCGGGAACGACAGATAGCGGTCGGGCACGGCGCGATACCGCAATGTGGCACCGGTGTCGGTGAACAGCAGATAGCAGCCGCGGCACACGCACATCAACTGCCGGCCTTCGGTGTTCACGACGTGCTGGTGCTCGTCGGCGATGTCCTCCGAGCACATCTCGCAGCGCTCACCGGCGGGAGCGGGAGCGGTGCGATTGGCCCTGATCCGGGCCAGGACGTCGTACGCACCGGTCATGCGACGCCCGCCTTCGTCCGTTCTGCCGTAAGCGCAATGGAGAGCACACCGTCCCGGACCAACAGCGGTATCGGCCTCAGATGGGTTGCGGTGCTTGCCTCCTCGTCGACGCCGGCGCCCGCGTGCACGACGTCGAAGTGAGCGTGACAGCGGGGGCACCGCAACACCGCCTCGCCGATGGGAGCGCCCATGGGACGGTGCAGCACCGCGCCGGCCAGCGAACCCTCACAGCTGCCGCATCTGTCGTGGTAGGCGAACAGCGCGTCGCCGACCCGGCAGGCCAGCACCGTGGTGCCCGCCACCCCGAACCCGCCGACTTCCCCCGCGGCAAGCTCGGCGAGGTCGGGCACCTGGTGCCACACCACCGGTCCATGACCGTTCTGGTGTACCCGGCTCAGGAGTGACTCCACCGGGATCACGGTGGCCGTGGCCGGCGCAGCCTCTGCGGCAACCACTTCGATGGAAGCGATCTCGGGTGCGGCCGCGCGCACCGCATCCTCGACGGTGAGCTCCAGCGTCACGGCCGACGACGGACAGCTCTTGCAGCTGCCCGCGAACTGCAGGCGAACGACGTCATCGACGACCCCGAGCAGGGTGACGTCTCCGCCGTGCGAACCGAGGTACGGCCGGACGCCATCCAGCGCGTCCTCGATGCGCTTCTCGACGTCGTGGGGGTGCAGGCCGTGCACCAGGAGCAGGCTTGCCACCAAATCGTCCCCGACGAACTGCTCCGCGAGCGCGGGATCGGTGGCCACCGCGATCCGAAGCATCCGCTCCATCGCGGCGCCATAGAGGTCGGTCACCTCACCGACCAGCTGTACCGCCCTTTCCCTGGCAGCGGTGCCACCTGCCGCGCTGGCGTCGAGCAGGGTTTGGATTCGATCGCCCGCCATGCGCCACTTCACGTCGTCCCCGAAGTCGTCTTGGCGATCGGTCATACGTCAATCCCCGGTCACGGACTGAGTCGGTGAGTGCAGTTTCTCCAGCGTCTTGCCGTTACCGAGGTACATGTGCACCCCGCACGGCAGGCACGGGTCGAAGCTGCGCACCGTGCGCATGATGTCGATGCCCTTGAAGGTCTCCCGGCCGTTCTCCTCGAAGATCGGCTGGCCCTGCACGGCGTCCTCGTACGGGCCGGGAGTTCCGTAGCTGTCGCGAGGACTGGCGTTCCACGGCGTCGGCGGATACGGATGGTAGTTCGCGATCTTGCCGTCCCGAATCACCATGTGGTGACTGAGCACACCGCGCACAGCCTCGGTGAAGCCGCAGCCGATTGCCTCGTCGGGCACGTCGAACTTCTCCCACGTCTTGGTACGGCCGGCACGGATCTCGACGAGCGCTTTCTCCGCGAAGTGCAGCGCACACGCCGCCGCGTAGGCCTGGAAGTACGTCCTTGCGCGGTTGCGTTCGATGGTGTTCGACCCGTATTGCGGGATCTTCCATTCGAGTTCGACCGGGCCCTTCAACGCCGTCTTCGGCAGATTGATCTGCACGCTGTGCCCGGTCGACTTCACGTAGCCGATGTCGACCAGGTTGGCCAGCGCCGTCGACCACAGTCGCGCCAGCGGACCGCCACCGGTGTCCAGCGCGAGGTTGTCCTTGCCGTCGAACCAGCGCGGCGACATCACCCAGCTGTACTTGTCGTCCATGTCGCGCTTCTGCGGCCTGGGGTTGGTGTGCTGATTCCACGGGTGACGCCGGTCGACCGGATTGCCGAGCGGATCGTTCTTGACGAACATCTCCTGATCGGTCCAGTCGTCGTAATACGAACTGCCCAGCAGGATTCGGATGCCGAGGTTGATGTCGACCAGCGAGGTCGTCACCAACTTGCCGTCCACCACCACACCGGGCGTGACGAACATCTTGCGGCCCCACTGCTCCATGTCCTTGTACTCGAAGTTGCAGAACTCCGGATCCTGGAAGGACCCCCAGCAGCCGAGCAAGGTGCGGCGCAAGCCGACCTGGTCGTAACCGGGCAGCGCTTCGTAGAAGAAGTCGAACAGGTCGTCGTGCATCGGGACGACCTTCTTCATGAACTCGACGTAGCGCATCAGCCGGGTCATGTAGTCGGTCATCAGCTGGATGGTGGCGGTGGTGCCGACACCGCCCGGATACAAGGTGGATGGGTGCACGTGGCGCCCCTCCATGAGGCAGAACATCTCTCGCGTCCACCGGCTGACTTGCAGCGCCTCCCGGTAGAACTCGCCCGTGAACGGGTTGAGCGTCCGCATGATGTCGGCGATGGTGCGGTAGCCGTGCGCGGCGGAATTCGGTGCGAGGGTGTTCTCCGCCTTGGCGAGCACACTGGGATTGGTCTCGGAGACCA
>JAOPVF010000339.1 GCA_025963195.1 Mycobacterium sp.
AGTCGGGCGAGGACGTCGATCTGTGCTGGCGGTTCATCGAGGCGGGTGCCAGGCTGCGCTACGAACCCATCGCGCTGGTCGGCCATGATCACCGCACCCAGCTGCGAGAGTGGTTCGTACGGAAGGCATTCTACGGAACATCGGCGGCACCGCTGTCCGTTCGGCACCCCGGCAAGACCGCTCCGTTGGTGATCTCGGGGTGGACGCTGCTGGCGTGGACGCTGATGGCGATGGGCTCGAGCTTCGGTTACGTGGCCTCCACCCTCGTCGCAGGGATGACGGGTCGCCGCATCGCCCAGTCGTTGAGCGCGGTGGACACCGAGCCCACGGAGGTGGCGGCGCTGGCCGCGAAGGGCTTGTGGTCGGCGGCGCTGCAACTGGCCTCCGCTATCTGTCGGCACTACTGGCCCATCGCGCTCATCGCCGCGGTGTTCTTCCGGCGCTGTCGGCACCTCGTGCTGATCGCAGCGGTCCTCGACGGAGTGGTGGACTGGGTGACCCGTAACCGCACCGCCGACGACGACGTCAAGCGCGTCGGGCTGCCTGCGTACCTCCTGCTCAAGCGGCTCGACGACCTCGCCTACGGTCTTGGGCTGTGGGAGGGCGTCGTCAGGGAGCGCAACCTCGGTGCGCTGAAACCGCAGATCCGGACCTGACGCCCGCCTTGCCAGATGTGCTCGTAGTTGGTGCCGGTAGTGCTGGTTGCGTTCTAGCTGAACGGCTTTCGGCTGATCCCGACTGCCGGGTGACGGTGGTCGAAGCGGGCCCTGGCCCGTCCGATCCTGCGGTGATGGCACAGATCAGCGACGGTCTGCGGTTACCCATAGGCCACGCCAGTTCAGTTGTGCGGCGCTACTCGACCTCACTGACCGATTCGCCACGACGCAATGCGGTGATCACACGGGGCGCGGTGGTCGGCGGTTCCGGTGCGGTGAACGGCGGCTACTTCTGTCGCGGTCTGCCCACCGACTTCGACTCCTGGCAGCTGCCCGGCTGGGCATGGGACGACGTGTTGCCGCACTTCTTGGCGATCGAGACGGATCTCGACTTCGATGGGCCACTGCACGGCACCGGTGGACCGATGCTGATCCGCAGAATTGCCGACTTAGAAGTTGGCGCAGCATCTTTCGTTCGTGCCGCGCGTGATCTCGGTTACGGGTGGATCGACGACTTCAACGGCTCGACACGCCAGAATCCACTACCGCCCGGCGTCGGGGCCGTGCCGCTGAACATCGACGGCGGGACTCGCGTCGGCCCGGGTGGTGCGTTCCTCGGCCCGGCACTTGGCAGGCCGAACCTCACGGTGCTCGAGAAGACCCGCGTCACGCGCGTCCGGATCTCCGGCGGCCGCGCCACCGGCGTCGAGTGCCTTGGCCCGACCGGGACGACCTACCTGCCTGCCGATCGAATCGTAGTGTCTGCAGGCGCAATTGGATCCGCCCAACTATTGATGCTGTCGGGTATCGGACCTGCCCCAGGGTTGGCGTCCGCCGGAGTGCAGGTCCTGGTCGACCTGCCCGTGGGAACGGCGACCGCCGATCACCCGGAATGGGTGTTGCCGGTGGATTGGCCTGCGACCCCCGGCCGGCCACCCTTGGAGGCGATGCTCACCACGACCGATGGACTGGAGGTCAGGTCCTACACGACCGGGTTCGCGGCCATGACCGGTGGCCGAGACGGCGACCCGGCCGACCGGCCACATCTCGGGGTCACCCTGATGCGGCCGCGGTCGCGGGGCCGGGTGATGCTGGCGTCGGCGGACGACTCGGTGCCGCCGGTGATCGAGCATCGATACGACAGCGAACCAGCCGACGTCGCCGCACTCGAGGCGGGTGCGGACCTGGCGCACGAGCTAGCCGGCACGGGATACGAAGTGCGCGAGTCGTTCTGGTCGACGTCGCAACACCTGTGTGGCACGGTCCCGATGGGCGTCGACGAGAGCGCTTCGGCGCTCGACCCACAATGCCGGGTGCGCGGTGTCGACGGTCTCTGGGTCGTCGACGGCTCGATCATGCCGTCGATCACCAGTCGCGGTCCGCACGCGACCATCGTCATGATCGGACGTCGCGCGGCCGAGTTCGTGATCAACTCACCCGGTTGAGCCTGACCAGTGCTTCGGCCAGCAATGTCGCGGCGACCACGCCGTCGACCACTGGCACACCGAGACGCCGGGTAAGGGGTGCTGCGAACTTCGCCATCGCCGCGCAGCCCAGCACTATGGCCCGACTGCCGTCGGCGGCGAGCGCCGTCTCGCACAGCCCGCCGATGGGCTCGACGGTGCCGGGGTCGGAGTCGATCGTCAGGACCGGGATGTCGCAGGCGTACACGCCGAGGCACTGGCTCGGCGTGTACGCCTTGGCCAGTTCCCAGCCGCGGGGGACCGTGGCCGACGTCGACGTCACCACGGAGAAGTCACCGGCGGTCAGGGCCGCGGCGTGCATGGCGGCCTGAGCGATGCCCAAAACGGGCACGTCCACCATGCGGCGGACCTCGTCGAGTCCGGGATCCCCGAAGCAGGCGACGACGTAGGCGTCCGGCCTGGCGGCCTCAGGTCGCGCGGCAGCCAGCCGAACCTCGTCGAGAAGCAATGGTATGCAGCGGCGTTCGTCGTCCTCGCTCTCGATGCTGCACGGTCCGCCGACCGGGTTCACTGCCTCGACGATGGTGCCAGAGCCCGCGACGGCCGCGGCAGTCGATTCAATCGCGGCGGTCATCGACGCCGTGGAGTTCGGGTTGATCAGCAAGAGACGCACGCTGCCAGCCTAAGCGCCGATCACGTGCGGTGCCGCGCCACGGCTCGAGCCCGGCGGCGCAAGAGCAGCCGCCGCA
>JAOPVF010000344.1 GCA_025963195.1 Mycobacterium sp.
GGGGAGAGCAACCACCGGTGTGCCTTCAACGCGGTGCCACCGGAGTCGGGCACCCGCGTGATCGCAGGCTTGGGCGGCGTCGTCGGCAGCAGCGTCATCCGGTAACGCGCGGACGTCGTCAACTCACCCGCCCAACGGGCGCCGACGTCGGTGAGCTGATGCACGAGCGGTCCGCCCCGCAGATGCGCGCCGAACACCACGAGCTCGGTGACGTCCGCGGCGGCAAGAGGCCAAACATCCACCGGCGCTTCGACTCCCGAAACGAGCGCCGCGACGTCGAGTGCGATCGCGTCGTCGAAGGCACGGGCCAGCACGGTGACCCCGAACTGGGCGTCACCCGCCATACCAGCGGGCACCGACACCGCGCACATGTCGAACAGGTTGCAGAAGTTCGTGTAGGTGCCCATCCGGGAGTTCACCCCGACGGGATCGGCTGCGACCTCGTCGAGGCTCGGATGCATCGGTGCCGTAGGCACCAGCAAGGCGTCGGCGCCGTCGAGAGACGCCAACGCCACGGTGCGCAGCCGCGCCACCTCGCGGCGATCGCGGACCAGCTGGTGTGCCGGGATGTCGCGCGCACCCGTGACGATCCTGCCCACCGTCTGGTCGATCGTGGCGTCGGGATTCGCGTCGATGAATTCGCCTACGGCCGCGTATCTCTCGCTGACGAGCGCGCCGTCGTAGAGCAGCTTGGCGGCGGCAAGGAACGGTGCGAAGTCGACGGTGACGACACGGGCGCCTGCGTCGGTGAGCCCGCGGACCGAGGCGTCGAACGCCGCGCGCCACACGGCGTCGAGGCCGGGTAGCTCGGAGGGTACGGCGACGACGGGATTGGGTGAGGCCGCCAGCTTCACGTCGGCCGGCCATGGGCGCTGCGGCGCGCCTGCGGCCATGACGCCCATCACACGGTTGGCGACCTCCAGGTCACGGGCGAAGATCGTGACGCAGTCATAGGATTCGCACGCGGGCACGACGCCGTCGGTGCTGACGACGCCAACAGTCGGTTTGACGCCGACGATGCCCTGCAGGCCGGCAGGCACCCGGCCAGATCCCGCGGTGTCGGTGCCGATGGCGATGTCGGCCTCAAGGCTGGCCACCGCCACCGCCGAACCCGCGCTCGAGCCGCCGCTGACGTAGTCGGGGCGACGGCTGTCCGGCACGGCACCGTAGGGCGAGCGGGTACCGACGAGTCCGGTGGCGAACTGGTCGAGATTGGTCTTGCCAACGACGACGGCGCCAGCAGCGCGCAGCGCCGCCACCGCGGCCGCGTCGTGGTCGGGACGGTAGGCGAACTCGGGGCAACCGGCAGTCGTCGGCAGCCCTTCGGCGTCGACGTTGTCCTTGACCGCAAGCCTGAACCCGGCGAGGGCGCCGCTGCCGCGCGTGCTCGCGGCCAGGTCGGATTGCACGTCGGCCTCGTCGCGGCGGTTGATCCAGACCGTCATGGCGCCAAACCTAGCGGCCGACAGGTATCGCCGCGACTCCACAGAGCGAACTTCATCCACAGGCCGAGCCGCGGCCGGCATCGGGTGTCGCAGCGGCGTCGGCGCCACGCGGTGGATTGGTCGTACCGGCGGTGCACACCGCGTCGCCGCGGAACGAGAGGAAGCATCAAATGTTCGAGACCCCGTTCACCATCGTGGGCAACATCGTCACCGATCCCGTGCATCGCCGCGTCGGCGAGCACGTCGTCGTCAAGTTTCGCGTGGCGAGCAATTCGCGTCGACGCACCGCCGAAGGAACATGGGAGCACGGCGAGTCGTTGTTCGTATCGGTCAGCTGCTGGAACCGGCTCGTCAGCGGCGTGGCATCCCTGGTCAAGGGTGATCCGGTCATCGTCGTGGGACAGGTCCACACCAGCGAGTACGACGACCGCGAAGGCGTCCGGCGCAGTTCGGTCGAAGTGCGCGCCACCGCGGTGGGGCCGGACCTCGCTCGCAGCACGGTCCGGCTCGAACGGTTCAGGCGATCGAGTGAGGAGCAGGCGGCCGAGGTGTCCGACGACGCCGTCGACTCACCAGATGACGATGGGGTCTATCCCGATACCGACGAAGCGGTCGACGGACTACCACTGACCGCTTAGCGCCGACGGACCACGCCTAGGATGGTTCGCGGCGAAGAACGCGACGAACCAGTCCACGAAAGGCAACAACACGGCATGGCCGAATTCATCTACACGATGCGGAAGGTCCGCAAGGCGCACGGCGACAAGGTCATCCTTGACGACGTCACCCTGAACTTCCTTCCAGGCGCGAAGATCGGCGTCGTCGGTCCCAACGGGGCGGGCAAGTCGAGCGTCTTGCGGATCATGGCCGGTCTGGACATCGCCAACAACGGCGACGCATTCATTGCGCCAGGAGCCACGGTCGGCATCCTCATGCAGGAGCCGCAGCTCGACGAGTCCAAGACCGTCCGCGAGAACGTCGAGGACGGGGTGCCGATCAAGGCGAAGCTGAATCGGTACAACGAGGTCGCCGAGCTGATGGCCACCGACTACACCGACGCGCTGATGGAGGAGATGGGTCAGCTGCAGGAGGAGCTGGACGCGGCCGATGCCTGGGACCTCGACTCGAAGCTCGAGCAGGCGATGGACGCCCTGCGCTGCCCGCCAGCCGACGAACCCGTCACCCATCTGTCCGGTGGCGAGAAGCGCCGCGTGGCGTTGTGCAAGCTGCTGCTCTCGGAGCCCGACCTGTTGCTCCTCGACGAGCCGACCAACCACCTCGACGCCGAGAGCGTGCTGTGGCTGGAGAAGCACCTGGCCGACTACAAGGGTGCGATCCTCGCCGTCACCCACGACCGGTACTTCCTCGACAACGTCGCCGAATGGATCCTCGAGCTCGACCGCGGCCGGGCCTACCCGTATGAGGGCAACTACTCCACCTACCTGGAGAAGAAGGCCGAGCGCATCGCGGTGCAAGGCCGCAAGGACGCCAAGCTGCACAAGCGGTTGACCGAGGAACTGGCCTGGGTGCGGTCCGGTGCCAAGGCCAGGCAGGCCAAGAGCAAGGCCAGGCTGGGTCGGTACGAGGAGATGGTTGCCGAGGCGGAGAAGACCCGCAAGCTCGACTTCGAGGAGATCCAGATCCCGACCGGCCCGCGGTTGGGCAACCAGGTCGTGGACGTGGCCAACCTCGACAAGGGCTTCGACGGTCGGATCCTGATCAAGGACCTGTCCTTCACGCTGCCGCGCAACGGCATCGTCGGCGTCATCGGCCCCAACGGTGTCGGCAAGACCACGCTGTTCAAGACGATCGTCGGGCTCGAGGAGCCGGACAGCGGCATCGTCAAGGTCGGCGAGACCGTGAAGCTCAGCTATGTCGACCAGAACCGTGGCGGCATCGACCCGAAGAAGAACGTCTGGGAGGTCGTCTCCGACGGCCTGGACTACATCGAGGTCGGCCAGAACGAGGTGCCGTCGCGGGCCTACGTCTCCGCATTCGGGTTCAAGGGCCCCGATCAGCAGAAGCCGGCAGGCGTGCTGTCCGGTGGTGAGCGGAACCGGCTCAATCTGGCGCTGACCCTCAAGGAGGGCGGCAACCTGATCCTGCTCGACGAGCCCACCAACGACCTGGACGTCGAGACGCTCAGCTCGCTGGAGAACGCACTTCAGCAGTTCCCGGGATGCGCGGTGGTCATCTCCCACGACCGCTGGTTCCTGGACCGCACCTGCACGCACATCCTGGCGTGGGAGGGCGACGACGACAACGAGGCGAAGTGGTTCTGGTTCGAGGGCAACTTCGGCGGCTACGAGGAGAACAAGCTGCAGCGGCTCGGTGCCGACGCCGCTCGTCCGCACCGAGTGACCCACCGAAGGCTGACGCGCGACTAATTATTCGGGGAGGATCCGCACACCCCTGGGGACTACTAGTGTCGCTCCTGCGTGCCAGCGTGGGCGCGCAGCTGTGAGTCAGGAGCAATCGGCATGACGGTGAATCCGAGCGGCGACGACTTCGACGGATCTGCCAATACGACGGTGCTGCACAAGGACGCCAACGCCAAACTCGCAAGGGCATACCTGCAGACCTATCAGGGTCCGCACGGGGATGCGCCTTCCGCTGATTCGGCGATCACGGCGCCCGTCGACCAGTCGGTCATGGGCAGGCTGGTATCGCCGGCACTCCTTACCGCTCACAGCCGTCTTGGCGGGCAGCGCACGATCGGCGAGACGAAGGTCGGGGTGTACGCCGCCGACGATGCCGGCGGTTTCGGCCCCGCACTTCAACTGGTCACCGATCAGAGCCCGATGCTGATGGACTCCGTGACGGTGTTGCTGCACCGGGTTGGCGTCGCCTACGCCGCGATCATGAATCCCACGTTCCGGGTGCGCCGCGACGCGTCGGGCCGGCTGGTCGACATGTGGCCCGCCGCCGATCCCGAAGCGCCCCGCGACGGCGTCGACGAGACGTGGATCCACGTCGCGCTATCCCCCTCGGTGGACAACCGGGCGGTGGCCGAGGCCGCCGAAACGCTGCCCAACGTGCTCGCCGACGCGCGGCAGGTGGCCGTCGACTCGGCCGCGCTGAATGCCACCCTCGTCGGTCTGGCCAACACACTGGACGCCGACCGAGCCGGGCTCTTCCCGAGCTACGACCGCCGCGACGTCGCCGCGCTGCTGCGCTGGCTGGCCGACGGGCACTTCGTCCTGCTCGGATACCAGCGCTGCGCGGTGCGCGACGGAGAGGCGTCGGTCGACCCTGCCAGCCGCCTCGGCGTGCTCCGGTTGCGCACCGACGTGTTCCCGCAGCTGACCGGCCCCGACGACCTGCTGGTGCTCGCGCAGGCCACGATGCCCAGCTTCCTGCGCTACGGCGCATACCCCTTCATCGTGGTCGTCCGCGAGAACCACGGCGGGCAGGGCCAGGCCGTGGAGCACCGGTTCGTCGGCCTGTTCACCGTTGCTGCGACGAACGCCAACGTGCTCGAGATCCCGCTGATCTCGCGGCGCGTCCACGAAGCGCTGGCATTGGCTCAGGGCGACCCAAGCCATCCCACGCAGCTGATGCTGGACATCATCCAAACCATCCCACGTTCGGAACTGTTCGCGCTGAGTGCCCGCGATCTGCTGGACATGGCAAGGGCGGTCGTCGATCTCGGCTCGCGGCGGCGCACGCTGCTGTTCCTGCGGGCCGATCAGCTCGCCCACTTCGTGTCCGGCCTGGTGTATTTGCCGCGTGACCGCTACACCACCGCGGTCCGGCTCGAGATGCAGGACATCCTGGTCCGCGAGCTCGGTGGCGAGAGCATCGAGTACACCGCGCGTGTCAGTGAATCCCCCTGGGCGGTAGTGCACTTCACTGTTCGGCTGGCTGCGGGATCCCGGCCTGGCGACATCGATACGTCGCTGGTCAACGAGTCCCGGATCCAGAATCTTCTGACCGAGGCTGCCCGCACCTGGGGCGACCGCCTGATCGGCGCCGTCAAGACGGGATCGATCGACCAGGCCGCCGCCGAGCACTACTCCGCTGCGTTCCCCGAGGTCTACAAGCAGGCCTTCGCCCCCGCGGATGCCATCGGTGACATCGCAATCATCGAAGAGCTGCAAGACAACTCGGTCAAGCTGGTATTCGCCGAGGGCGAGGACGGCCAGGCCGCCCTGCTCACCTGGTACCTGGGCGGTCGATCGGCGTCGTTGAGCGAGTTGTTGCCGATGCTGCAGTCGATGGGCGTGGTGGTGCTCGAGGAGCGTCCCTTCACCGTGACCCGCCCCGACGGCCTGCCGGTGTGGATCTATCAATTCAAGATCGCGCTACGGCAGGCGATTGCCGAGGAGCACGACGCCGCGGGGCGCGAGGCCACCGCCGCCCGGTTCGCCGATGCCGTCACCGCCATCTGGCAGGGTCGCGTCGAGATCGACCGGTTCAACGAGTTGGTACTACGGGCGGGACTCACCTGGCAGCAGGTGACCATGCTGCGCAGTTACGCAAAGTACCTGCGGCAGGCCGGTTTTCCGTACAGCCAGTCGCTCGTCGAGACGGTGGTCAACGACAACCCTCACACGGCACGCTCTCTCGTCGAATTGTTCGAGGCACTCTTCGACCCCTCGGAGGGCGCCGGGCACGACGCGTCCGCCGCTGCGGCCGCCGTCGCCGCCGACATCGACGCATTGGTCAGCCTGGACACCGACCGGGTACTGCGGGCGTTCGCCTCCATGATCCAGGCCACGCTGCGCACCAACTACTTCGTCACCAAGGCCGGTTCGGCACGTGAGCAGAACGTGCTCTCGGTCAAGCTCAACCCCGGCCTGATCGACGAATTGCCGCTACCCCGGCCCAAGTTCGAGATCTTCGTGTACTCACCGCGTGTGGAGGGCGTGCACCTGCGGTTTGGTTACGTCGCGCGCGGCGGGCTGCGGTGGTCGGACCGTCGTGAGGACTTCCGTACCGAGATCCTCGGGCTCGTCAAGGCGCAGGCCGTGAAGAACGCCGTCATCGTGCCCGTGGGCGCCAAGGGCGGCTTCGTGCTCAAGTCGCCGCCCGCCCCCACCGGGGACGCGGCCGCCGACCGCGACGCCCAGCGCGCCGAGGGCGTGGCCTGCTACCGGCTATTCATCAGCGGCCTCCTCGACATCACCGACAACGTCGACACCGCCAGCGGTGCAATCGTGCCGCCCGAACGCGTGATCCGTCGGGATGGGGATGACGCCTACCTCGTCGTCGCTGCCGACAAGGGCACCGCCACCTTCTCCGACATCGCCAACGACGTCGCCAAGTCCTACGGGTTCTGGCTGAGTGACGCCTTCGCCTCCGGTGGCTCGGTGGGCTATGACCACAAGGCGATGGGTATCACGGCCAAGGGTGCATGGGAATCGGTGAAGCGGCACTTCCGCGAAATGGGCATCGACACCCAGTCCGAGGACTTCACCGTCACCGGTGTCGGCGACATGAGTGGCGACGTGTTCGGCAACGGCATGCTGCTGTCCAAGCACATCCGGCTGATCGCGGCCTTCGATCACCGGCACATCTTCCTCGACCCCATTCCGGACGCCGCCAGCTCGTGGGTCGAGCGCAAGCGGATGTTCGAGCTGCCGCGCTCCAGCTGGGACGACTACGACCGCGCGCTGATCAGCGAGGGCGGCGGCGTGTTCAGCAGGGAGGCGAAGTCGATCCCGATCAGTGCGCAGGTGCGCGAGACCCTGGCCCTGCCTGCCGACACCACCGAGATGACGCCGCCCGCGTTGATGAAGGCGATCATGCTGGCGCCCACGGACCTGTTCTGGAACGGCGGCATCGGCACCTACATCAAGGCGGAGACCGAATCGGACGCCGACGTGGGTGACCGGGCCAACGACGCGGTGCGGGTGAACGGAAACCAGTTGCGCGCCAAGGTAATCGGCGAGGGCGGCAACCTCGGTGTGACGCAGCGTGGGCGCATCGAGTTCGAGTTGGCGGGCGGCCACGTCAACACCGACGCATTGGACAACTCGGCCGGCGTCGACTGCTCCGACCACGAGGTCAACATCAAGATCCTGGTCGACTCGCTGGTCACCGCGGGCAAGGTGAGCGCCGACGAGCGGACCGACCTGTTGATGTCGATGACCGACGAGGTCGGGCGTCTGGTGCTCGAGGACAACGCCGCCCAGAACGACCTGATGGGCACCAGCCGCGCCAACGCGGCCAGCTTGCTCACCGTGCATGCCCGGCAGATCAAGGACCTGGTCGTCGAGCGCGGCCTCAATCGCGAACTCGAGGCCCTCCCGACGGAGAAGGAGATCCGCAGGCGCACCGAGCTGGGCGTGGGTCTGACGTCGCCCGAACTGTCGACGCTGATGGCTCACGTGAAGCTACGGCTGAAGGACGAGTTGCTGGCCGGCGAACTGCCCGATCAGGAGGTGTTCGCCGCGCGGCTTCCCGAATACTTCCCGCGTCAGCTGCGCGACCGCTTCGGCCCCGAGATCCGCACGCACCAGCTGCGCAGGGAGATCGTCACGACCATGCTCGTGAACGACCTCATCGACACCGCGGGGATCAGCTATGCCTACCGCGTCTGCGAGGACGTCGGCGTCGGACCGGTCGATGCGGTGCGCGCCTATGTCGCCACCGACGAGATCTTCAAGGTGGGTGACGTCTGGCGGCAGATCAGGGCCGTTGGCAACGCCGGGGCGCCGGTCGCGGTGACCGACCGGATGACGCTGGATCTGCGTCGCCTGATCGACCGGGCCGGGCGATGGCTGCTCAACTACCGCCCGCAGCCGTTGGCGGTGGGTGCGGAGGTCAACCGGTTCGCCGCGAAGGTGGCCGACCTGACGCCGCGGATGTCGGAGTGGCTGCGGGGAGACGACCGCGCCATCGTCGCCAAGGAGTCCGGCGAGTTCATTGCGCAAGGCGTCCACGAGGACCTGGCGATGATGGTTGCGACCGGGCTCTACCAGTACAGCCTGCTCGACGTCATCGACATCGCCGACATCGCCGATCGCGATCCCGTCGAGGTGGCGGACACGTACTTCACGTTGATGGACCACCTTGGCGCCGACGCCCTGCTCACGGCGATTTCGCGGCTGGCCCGCGATGACCGTTGGCATTCGTTGGCCCGCTTGGCGATTCGCGAAGACATCTACGGTTCGCTGCGGGCACTGTGCTTCGACGTACTCGCCGTCGGCGAACCCGACGAGACCGGCGAGCAGAAGATCGAGGAGTGGGAGCTGACCAACAGTTCCCGCGTGGCGCGGGCGCGCCGCACCCTCAGCGAGATCTACCGGGACGGCGAGAAGGACCTGGCGACCCTGTCGGTGGCCGCCCGCCAGATCCGAAGCATGACCAGGACGAGTGGGACGAGTACCAATACGTGATGGATGAGCCGCTTGCGCGAAGGACAGACGGCTCAGCACGGTTCATCACGCCGGTGCCGGTGCGCTGGTCGGACATCGACAAGAACCAGCACGTCAACCACGCGACGATGGTGACCATCCTGGAGGAGGCCCGCGTCCCGTTCCTGGCCGAGCCGTTCGCCGACGACTTCGTCACCACCGGGCTGCTCATCGCCGAGGTCAAGGTGACCTACAAGGGGCAACTTCGGCTCGGGGATTCACCTCTGCAGGTGACGATCTGGGTGAATCGGCTGCGTGCGGTCGACTTCACGCTCGGCTACGAGGTGCGCTCGGTGCTGGCCGATCCCGACTCCAAGCCCGCGGTGATAGGCGAGAGCCAGCTGGCGGCATTCGACATCGAGGAGCAGAAGCTGGTGCGGTTGGCCCCGCACCACCGGGAGTATCTGCAGCGCTACCAAAGGTGAATGGCGGGCAGGAGCGCGGCTTGTGGCTCGAGGACGCCGTCCACCGCGAAGACCTCAGCACCTTCGTCGACGCCGCACTGCGCCTCGACGACTCCAGCGTGATCCGGTTGAGGGAACGCCCGGGTGGGCAGGTGGTCGCCTGGCTGTCCACCGGATTCGACGTGCTCGCCAGCCGCGTCGTCGGCGGGCGGGTACGCCCGGCTGACCTGTCCGCCGGGGCCGATGCACTGGCCCGTGCGCTTCCCCACATGGACAGTTCCGGTTACGTGGATCCCGGGTTTGCGATGGACTCGGCGTGGCGGGGTGCGTTGCCACCGGACAGCGGGTTCGTCCACCTCGACGACGTACCCGCGCGTGCGGTCCTCGACCTCGCGCAACGCGGGGTGGCGTTGGCCAAGCAGCACAGCAGCGCGCACGGCCCGCCTGCATCGTTGCTCGAACAGGAGGTCGTCGCCGTCCGTTCCGGCGATACCGAGGTCGGCATTCCCATGCGGTGCGTATTCGCCTTGACCGCAATGGGATTCCTGCCGCAGTCGAGAACCAGGGGCGACGACTTCGCGCCGGAGTCGGTGGCGGCCGACGAGGTCGTGCGGGTACGGGTCCTGCCGGCGTGGCTTCGCATCGACGCGCGGTTCGGCACCGTCTACCGCCGCCGCGGCGACCCGGCCGTGGTGCTCCGCTAGCCGCCAGTGACCGCTCGGCGACGAAGCCGTCGGCGATGTAGAGCGACACCGCTGAGACATGCTTCAGGCGCTGGACCGGCATGACGATCCCGCTGTGTCGAAGTGAGCGGCTACCGGATCCAGGCCGCGGCGTTGGGTGGCAGCGTCCCGTCGATCGCCGCGTCGCTGGCGAGCAACAGCTCGCCGCCGGGGAGCGGCACCGGCTGGGTCCCGGCGTTCAGGACGCACACCACGCCGTCTACGCCGCGGAACGCGAGCACACCCTCGGGCGCCGCTTGCCACTCGATGCCGTCGCCGAGATGCCCTCGGCCGTGGCGCAATTCGATGGCGTGGCGGAACAGCGACAGCGTCGAACCGGGCACCCCGTCCTGCTTCTCGACCGTCAGCGCCGACCAGTCCGGCGGCATCGGCAGCCAGGTGTCCGCGGTGTCGGAGAATCCGAACGGGGGAGCGTCGCCGGACCACGGCATCGGAACCCGGCAGCCGTCGCGCCCGCGTTCCTCGTGCCCGGACCGTTCCCAGGTGGGGTCCTGCAGCACCTCGTCGGGCAGGTCGACGTTGGGCAGGCCGAGTTCCTCGCCGTTGTAGACGAACACCGTCCCCGGTAGCGCCAGCATCACCAGCGCCATTGCCTTGGCCCGCGCCAGGCCCACTGCGCCGCCGCCGTAGCGGCTGACTTCGCGCTCGACGTCGTGATTCGACAGGCACCAGGTCGGCGGCGAACCCGCGAGATCGGCTGCCGCCAAGGAGTTCTCGATGGCAGCCCGAACTCCGGCCGCATCGAACTTCGCCCGCACCAGCCGAAAGTTGAACCCGAGGTGAAGTTCGTCGGGGCGCAGATACTTGGCGAAGTCGCCGTTGTCGAACACCCAGATCTCGCCGATCGTGGCGGCGTCGGGGTAATCATTGAGCACGGTGCGGATACGGCGGTGAATCTCGTGTACCCCGTCGTGGTTGAACCGAGGATCGTCGTCGTCGAGCGTGAGCATCGGGAGGTTGGGGTTCTTCATGTCGGGCAATCCGGGCGGCTTGGCCATGCCATGCGCGACGTCGATGCGGAATCCGTCAACGCCCCGGTTCAGCCAGAACCGCAGCGTCTTCTCGAGATCGTCGAAGATCTCGGGGTTCTCCCAGTTGAGGTCTGGCTGCTCGGCGTCGAACAGGTGCAGGTACCACTGGCCCGGGTTGCCGTCGGGTTCCACGACACGGGTCCACGCCGGGCCACCGAACACCGACACCCAGTTGTTCGGCGGGTGGAGACCGCCGGGGCCCCGGCCGTCGAGGAAGATGTAGCGCTCGCGCTGGGTGCTGCCAGGGCCGGCTGCCAGCGCGGCCTGGAACCACGGATGCCGAGAACTGCTGTGGTTGGGGACGAGATCCATGGTGATCTTGATGCCGCGGGCGTGCGCCGCCTCGATCAACCGGTCCAGGGCACCGATGCCCCCGAACAGCGGGTCGACGTCGCGAGGGTCGGCGACGTCGTAACCGTGGTCGGCCATCGGTGACACCATCACCGGGTTCAGCCAAAGCGCGTCGACGCCGAGAGAGCTCAGGTAGTCGAGTCCGGCCGTCACTCCGTCGAGGTCGCCGACACCGTCACCGTTGCTGTCTCGAAAGGATCGTGGATACACCTGGTAGAAGACGGCGCGGGACCACCACGCCTTGCGGGGATTGGTCACGCCCGCCCATCATGCCAAATCAAAACGTCGAATTGACCATCGATTGGGCGGCCATCTCCAGGTACTGCAACAGGGTGCTGCGGTGCTCGTCGTCCAGAGTTTGCGAGTCGATTTCGGCGATCGCGGTGTGCATGCAGCGCAGCCAGGCATCGCGTTCCAGGAAGCCGATCCGGAACGGCGCATGCCGCATTCGCAGCCGTGGGTGGCCGCGCTGATCCGAGTACGTGCGCGGTCCGCCCCAGTACTGCTCGAGGAACATCCGCAGCCGCTCCTCGGCGCCCTCGAAGTCGTCGGGCGGGTAAACCGGGCGCAGGATCTCGTCCTCCCGCACCAGCTGGTAGAACCGCGACACGATGGCGTTGAAGGTCTCGGCGCCACCGATCTCCTCGTAGAACGACCGCTGAACGTCTGTCACCACACCATTGTCACCGCCCGAGGGTGACCTCGGCAAAGGCGGTACCCGTCATCCTGCGTTCACCAGACTGACCAGCGAACACGGCAGAATTTATCGTGCAGTCGGCTCCAATCCGTGGTGGACTGTTTCCTCGGAGGACGTATGTCGCAGCGAAAGAGTCGCGGCCACCGACAACTCGGGACCGCGGTTGGCCAAACCGGCCCGTCGATCGGTCCTGCTCAGACGCCGCTTCTGCACAGCGCAGAGCCGGGTCCACCCAGCAACCAGGCGACCATCTGGGGACGTCGCCGGGTGCTTCTGCTCAACTCCACCTACGAACCGTTGACCGCCCTGCCCGTCCGTCGTGCAGTGATCATGCTGATGTGCGGCAAGGCCGACGTCGTCCACGACGACCCGTCCGGTCCGGTGATTCATTCAGCTACACGCACGATCGTGGTGCCTTCCGTGATCCGGCTGCGGTCCTTCGTGCGGGTGCCCTACCGTGCCCGCGTCCCGATGACACGGGCAGCGCTCATGCACCGCGACCGGTTCCGCTGCGCCTACTGCGGCGGCAAGGCCGACACCGTCGACCACGTGGTGCCGCGCAGCCGCGGCGGCGAGCATTGCTGGGAGAACTGCGTGGCCTGCTGCGCACTGTGCAACCATCGCAAGGCCGACCGGCTGCTCAGCGAATTAGGCTGGAAGCTGCGGGCGGCCCCGCGCGCCCCGCGCGGGCAGCACTGGCGGCTACTGGCCACGGTGCCCGACGCCGACCCGCTGTGGTTGCCCTACCTCGGCGAGGTCGCCTGACCGGAAAATAGGTGTCCCTGGGACTGGTGGTGCAGCTGGTGCATTGTCACGCCGGAGCGCGGCGCCCCCACCGGGGACATGGGGACTGATCCCGAACGGAATACGCGCTCTCCGCGGCGACGAGATCGCAATCGCCGGCACAGCTCGGCTGATCGCTGCCCTCAGCTACCTCGCCACGGTTCAGCACGACGTCCTCGGCACCGGCCTGTGGAATTACCAGATGTGGAGCCACGTGGAACCGGTCAGGGTCTACAAGAAGGGCCGGCGCACGCCCGTCGATGTGTACCAGCGGCTGGATGCTCGTCCGCCACTACCCCGACCTTGGGCCGGCGCTGCGCACGGTGCAGAACGCATTCGCGCCGTGGCCCGTCCTGCCCGACCCGGCCGTGCTTCGGAACCGATTGAACAGCGCGACGTCCTGGTGAATCCAACGAAACATCCCATAGGCGCGGTCGCGCACGAGACCGGCCGCCGGTCCGGCCCGGGGCGCCGCGTCTCGTACCTCCCGGTCCAGATCGGAGTACGGCGCGAGCTCGCGGCGGCCCAGTGCATCTACCGCGACCAACGCGCTGCCGCAACCGCCGCCCAGTGGGAGGGGAGCCAGAACTCGTAGAGCTGCGCTGAGCCTGCCGATGCCCGCCGAGAAGTGCGGCGCGGGCCCTGACGAGATCCTCGGCGG
>JAOPVF010000370.1 GCA_025963195.1 Mycobacterium sp.
GGCCTGCGCGACGCCGGCATACTGCCGGTGCTCAAGCACTTCCCCGGACACGGCCACGGCTCGGGTGATTCGCACACCGGCGCCGTGACGACGCCGCCGTTGACCGATCTGATGAACGACGATCTGGTGCCGTATCGCACGCTGACCACCGCGGCGCCGGTCGCGGTCATGGTCGGGCACCTCGAGGTGCCTGGCCTGACCGGTACCGACCCCGCCAGCCTCAGCCCGGCCGCGTACGCACTGCTGCGCTCAGGCGGCTACGGCGGACCGCCGTTCAACGGGCTGGTGTTCACCGATGACATCTCCAGCATGGCCGCGGTCAATCAGCGCTACGGCGTCTCCGAGGCGTCGCTGAAGGCATTCCAGGCCGGTGCCGACGTCGCGTTGTGGACCACCACCGACGAGGTCCCCGCAGTCCTGGACCGCCTCGAACAGGCCGTGGCCGCAGGCGAACTGAACATGTCCGCGGTGGACGCATCGCTGCAGCGGGTCGCTGCGATGAAGGGACCGCCCCACTGCGCAGGCTGACTTTCAGCGGACGACTCCTCAGCTCACAACCAAGACCAGCTCCATCGTCGGATCCGATGCGCTGATCGGATTTCCCCTGTCGCGCAATGCCAGCAGCAGTTCGACGACGTCCGTGTCGAGCCGCTCACCGGGCATGACGAGCGGGATGCCCGGTGGGTAGGGAGTGATGGCCTCCGCCGCGATGCGTCCGGTCGCGGCCTGCAGCGGCACCGCCTCGTCGGCTGCGAAGAACGCCTCCCGCGGCGTGAGGACGGTCTCCGGACGCACGGCGAGCAGGTCGCCGATCAGCCCGGGTCCCGCATCCTCGCTCTTCTGACCCGCATGGCTCGCGACCTCGGTGAAGCCTGCCACCAATCGCTCGAAGTCGTCGTCGGTGTTGCCTATCGTGCTGATGCACAACACATGTGCCGTACCACTCAACTCCGGCTGCACGCCGTGCACGCGGTTCAGTCGCTCGACGACGTCGCGGGCATCGGCCGTCAGACCGGAGGTTCCGATGAGCAGTTTGGTCTCGTCGAGTTGATGTAGTCCGGTGCCCGACCCGGCAAGGTCGTCGGGACGCAGCACCCGCAGCCCAGGGATGGCCGCCAGCCGAGTCGCCGCATCCCTGGCCCGCTGCAGTGCTTGGTCGAGCAGTTCGCGGCCGTGCAGCGCCATCTCCCGTCGGGCGAGGTCGATCGACGCCATGATCGCGAAGTGCGGGCTCGTGGTCTGGATCAGCTGCAGACCCCGGCGCACCGATGCTGGGTCGAGCACGGCGGGGTCGATGTGGAGCACCGCGGCCTGGCTCAAGCCGGACAGGATCTTGTGCACCGACTGCACAGTCGCCGCGGCACCGGCACTCTCGCCTGGGGTCGGCAGATCCGGATGGAACGCGAAGTGTGGCGAGTGCGCGCCGTCGACCAGAAGGGTGGCATCGTGACGACGGCACAGTTCGGCCAGCGCCATGATGTCACCGGTGGTGCCGTAATACGTTGGGTGCAGCACCCATAACGCCTTGGCACCACTGTCGCGGAACCCGCGCTCGACGGCGTCGGCGTCGAGGCCGTGAGCGACGCCGAACCTCTCGTCCCAGCGGGGTTCGAGCCAGACCGGTCTGGCACCGACCTGCACCAGCCCCGCAAGCACGGACTTGTGCGCGTTGCGGGCTACCAGCACCGGCTCGTCGGGCCGAAGAGCCGAGAGCGCAACGGTGACGTTGCCGCTCGTCGACCCTTGAACCAAGATGAAGCTCTGGCCGGCACCCCACGCATCGGCGATCAGGCGCTCGGCCTCGAGGATCGGCCCTTCCGGGCAGTGCAGGGTGTCGGTGTCCGGCAGGTTGTTGAGGTCGATCGCCGCGATGTGATCGCGAAACCACGGGTCCAGTGTCCTGCCGCCCTTGTGGCCGGGGCTGTAGAACGGAGCCTGCCCGCGCTCGACGAACTGGCGTAGGGAATCGAAAAGCGGTGCGATGTCGTGGTTCAAAGCGAATACACGCGTTCGGCGTTGCGCACGGCGATCATGTCGACGATCCAGATCGCGTCCTGCTCGGTGCAGTCCCCTGCGCGCACCCAACCGCCGAGCACCTGCCCCATGGCGCGGCGCCACAGCACCGAGCCGAGCACGTGGAGCTCGGGTGGTCCGAAGGCGTCGGACGAGTACAGCTGCTTGGCGAACGGCGCCGTCTCGAGTGCTTCGGCGACCAGTCCGGTCGAACGGACCCCGAGGTAGTTGATGGCAAGTCCCACATCGAAGTTCACGTGGTCGAACGACTGCGCGAGATAGCCCGCCTGGCGGTGGAACGGGTAGCAGTGCAGAAGCAGTACCGGCACGGGCGTCATCGTGCGCAGCAGCGGCAGCAGCAACATGGGATCGGTGCGGTGCAGGTCGAGATCGCGATCGCCGAAGCCGACGTGCACCTGGACGGGCAGCCCGTGTGCGGCGGCCTCGTGCACGGCGAAGGAGATCAGCACCGGGCTGTCCAGTCGCAGCGGGTGCGCCCGGCCTGCCAGTTCGCGGGCTTGCGCGACGACGTCGGCATCACTCGGCTGCGACCAGTCGATGTTGAAACCGGTGCGGTAGGCCGAGATCGTCTTGGTGCCAACCACGTCGGTCGAGTCCGCCGCAACCCGCAATGCCGACCGGAAGGCATCCGGAAAGTCGTCGGGCGACGTCCCGTTCTCCAGCAGGTCCTCGGCGAGGCGTTCGAGGCGCAGGATCTCCGACGAGGGGACGCCGCTGAGCTCGGTGAGCCGCTGGGGCAGCGTGATCATGTCCCCCTTGAACCCGGTGTCGACGATCCAGCGCGACACGCCAGCGGCAGGCAGCATCAGCTTGGCAAGCTCGTCGGGCGTCAACGCGGCACGGGCCGCCCAGTAGTCGTCGGCGCTGGCCAGCGCATCGAGTCCGAGCAGTGGCGCGCACCAGCGCCGGATGGAAAGTCCTAGCGGCGAATCGAATTGGGACATGAAGGCAGGTACTGGGTCGGTGGACCCCTCGTTGATCGATGCCTCGAAATCAGCGCGGTCGAGGGGCGCGGTGAACACGCCGTGCACGTGGTGATCGACCAGCGCGACGCCGCGCAGATGATCGGCCAGTCCGGTGGGGACCTCGGTTTCCACCCCGCCGAACACGTCCTGCAACTCACCAACCGGCATACCTTGCGACCTCCTCGGCGTCCACTTTGCCCGCCGCCGCATCGGCGATGGCCGCGCCGAGAATCTCGACAGCCCGGGCCACCTCCGTCTCGGTGAGCACCAGCGGTGGCGTGACCTCCAGGACGTTGCCGCCAACGTAGTAGACGACCGCACCCAACTCCCAGGCACGGTAGACCACGTTCGCGGCGAGATGCGGATCGCGTTCCCCGGTGTGCGGGTCGACGAGTTCGAGGCCGATCGCCAGGCCGCGCCCACGGACGTCGCCGATTCGCTCGGATCCCGGTGATCCGGCCAGCGCGCGCAGTCCGTCGGCCAGCAGCGCCCCCACGGTCGCGGCGCGCTCGGCCAGTCGATCGCCGACGATGGTGGCCAGCACCGCGCGGCCGGCCGCCGAGCACACTGGATTGCCCGCAGTGGTGAGAAGCGCTGCAGCAGGCGGGAAGTCGAGCAGTTCCGCCGGTCCCACTGCCGCTGACAACGGCAGACCACCACCGAGCACCTTGCCGAACGTGACGATGTCGGGCGCGATGCCGTCGTGGTCGAAGGCATGCAGCGTTCCCGGTCTGCCAAGCCCCATCTTGACCTCGTCGCAGATCAACGGGACACCGTGCCTGCGGCAGAGCTCGTGCAGACGTGCGAGGAAGCCGTCGGGCGGCACGATCAAACCGCCGTCGGACAGGATCGGCTCGACGATCAGGCACGCGATGGAGCCGCCGGCCAGATGCTGCTCCGCCAAGTCCAGACAGGCTGTCACGTCGGCGTCGATACCTGGGATGCCGGGCCGAAAGGGATTGGGGTACGGCAGGAATACCGCGTCGGGGTCCGGTGGCGAACCTGCGTCGACGTGCACGCCAGACACACCCATCGCCACGCCGACACCGCCGTGGTAGCTGTGCTCGAACGCGATGATGGTGCGCCGCCCGGTGGCATGCCTGCAGGCCCGAAGTGCGACGTCGTTGGCGTCAGAGCCCGCGTGCCCCAGATAGACTCGCCGTTCGCCGCTGCCGGGGACCAGCGCGAGCAGGTCCTCGGCAAGGCCAACCGAATCGGGGTGGACGGCGGACAAGCCGCCGGATCCCGGCGCCGTGCGCACTGCCCGAGTCACGGCCTCCACGACGGCTGGGTGGCCGTGTCCGAGGCCGGACGCCGTCCAGGTCGCCG
>JAOPVF010000574.1 GCA_025963195.1 Mycobacterium sp.
TCGACGAGCGCGCCGCGATGGCCGACGCACTGAACCCCGACGCCATCGTCAGCATTCACGCCGACGGTGGACCGCCGGGGGGTCACGGATTTCACGTCAACTACTCGAACCCGCCACTCAACGACGCCCAGGCCGGCCCTGCGGTGCAACTGGCGACCACCATGCGAGATGCCCTGGTCGCCGCCGGAATGACGCCATCGACGTACCTGGGATCCAATGGCCTGTACGGGCGTTCGGATCTGGCCGGCCTCAACCTGGCACGGCATCCGTCCATACTCGTCGAGATGGGAAACATGAAGAACGCCAACGACGCCGCCCAGATGGAGAGCGCGGGCGGCCGCGCCGCATACGCCGCTGCCGCGGCGCGGGGCATCACTAGCTACCTGAGCCAGAAGGCCGGCGTGGCGTAGCACTTCAATGGTGGGCGTGGTCGCCGACGGCGCTCGGTCGATCCGATGCGGCGGCCGTCTTCGACGCCGGACGTACCCGGCGTTCGACGACCCAGACGACCAGCCACACCGTGCAGGCGATCGTGATGATGAGGAAGCTCGGCGGCAGGTTGAACATCGCCGACAACCCGACGCCGAGCCACACCGACACCAAGCTGATGACAGTGGAGACGAACATCGCCGCAGGCGGCCTTGGCGTCAGCATGATCGCGGTGGCCGCAGGTGTGACGACGAGCGCGAAGAGCAGCAGGGTGCCCACCGCCTGGACCGCCATCGTGATGGCGAGGCCGAGCAGCGCCATGAAGATCATCGACAACAGCCGCACCGGCAAGCCCTTGGCCTCGGCGACTTCCACGTTGACCGAGGTGTACAACAGCGGCCGGTAGATGAATCCAATGCTGGCCGCCAGCACCACCAATAGCACCGCGAAGATGACTAGCTGTTCGTGGGAGATCGCGAGCAGGTTCCCGAACAAGACGTTCGTCATGGTGCTCGAACTCTTGGTCGCCAGTGAGTTGAAGAACAGCCCGAAGCCGGTCGCCAGCGCGAGGATGGTTCCCGTAGCCACTTCGCGATCGGCTCGGCGGGTGCCGAGCACTCCGATGACGAGCGCCCCGCCCACACAGAACACTCCGAGACCGAGGGCGACCGGTACTCCGAGCAGCACGGCACCGGTGGCACCGGGTAACCCGATGTGCGCCAACGCATGTGCGGCGAACGCAGTGTTGCGGACGATGACGAAGTAGCCGATCAAACCGGCAGCGAGCGCGACGATGGTTCCGCCGATGAGCGCATTGCCCATGAACGGCGAGGTGAGGATCTGCCACCAATTGTGTTGGTAGCCCATGGCTACGATCTGCGTCGTCATCCGGAGCTTCGCATGTAGAGGCCGCCCTGCGGTGTACGGATCACCTGGATCTCGGTGCCGTACAGATGGCTGAGCAGGCTTTCGTCCACCACGTCGTCGAGGACGTCGAAGTGTGCGTGCCCGTCCAGTAGATAGATGGCGCTGCTCAACACCTCCAGTAGCGGGTTCAGGTCATGGGCGACGACCAGGATGGTCACGCCGAGATCCTGGTGGAGACGGTCGAGCAGTTGGACGATCTCGCGCTGATTGCGTAGATCCAGCGATGCCAGCGGTTCGTCGAGGATGAGCATCTTCGGGCGGGCGACGAGAGCCTCTGCGATCGCGACGCGTTGACGCTGTCCACCCGATAGCTCGGAGAGCCGCCGACGGGCGAACGCGCCTGCACCAACGGCGTCGAGCACCTCGGCCACCCTGCGCCGGTCCTCGCGACTGGTGCGGCCGAACGCCCATCGGGTTCCGTTGAGGCCCAACTGGATTGCGTCGCACACTCGGATGGCCTCGCCCGATGCCGCCGCATAGTTCTGCGGCACGTACCCGATGGACGCGTTGCTCTCACCAGGCGGCTTCCCCAGCACCCGGACACTGCCCGAAGCCGCGGGGAGCAATCCCAGGATCACCTGCAGCAGGCTGGTCTTGCCCGATCCGTTCGATCCGATGATCGCCACGATGCCGCCTGCGGGCACCTCGAAGGTCCCCTCGGACCAGATCAGTTTCCCGCCGCGCACCACGCTGACGTCGTCGAGCGCGAGCGCCGGTGCGGCGGGCTCTTGTTCAGACAGCGACACCAAGCGCCTTCGCCAATGCGTTGAGTTGAGCGACCTGCCACGCTTCGAACGACGTCGTTCCCGGCGGCACCGTCTCGGTCACCTCGACGACGGGCACCCCTGCCGCCTCGGCAGCCGAACGGATCTGCTGCGGTACCGATCCCTCGGTCTGCGTGTTGTAGATCAGCACGTTGATCTGGTGATCGGCGAGGGCGCGGCGGAAGGCATCCAGATCCCCAGGCGACGGGTCGGTCTCGTTGGCCGACGCAGTCTGGTAGCCCGGCGGCGTCTTGTCCACCAGCCCGACTGCTGCGGCCATGTAGTCGAAGACCGTCTCGGTGGCGGCATAGGTCTTGCCCGTCGCACCGGCCTTGATGGCGCTGATCACCTTGTCGTAGGGCGCCTGGCTCGTCGTGAACGCCTTGCGTTGATCGGCGAAGTAACTCTTGGCCTCGGGTGCCAGCTTGTCGAGTTCGGCGGTGATGGCGTCGGCGACGGCATTGACCGCCGGCGGGCTGTACCAAAGGTGCGGGTTGGAGCCCGCCGCCGTCTTGGTGACGACACCCGCGTCGACCACCGGCGCATTCGGTGCCGAGTTCGCCGCGAACTTGGACGCCCACGGGTCGTAGTCGGCGCCGTTGACGACGACGAGTTGGGCGCTCGCGAAGGTCGCGGCGTCAGCGGGTGACGGCTCGAAGTCGTGGGGGTCGACCGACGAGCTGGCCAGAACCGTGGTCACCTTGGCGCACTCGCCGCCGAGGGCGGAGACGATGTCGCCCCATTGGTCGACGCTGACCACGACGTTGATCGGGGTGGTCGGGCATGCCGTGCCGCCCGCGGTGCTGGTCGACGTCGCGGCGGTGGTTCCGCTGTCATTCGACGAGCATGCGGCCAAGGCAACGGGAACTGCAAGCGCGAACACGGCGGCGGCGAGAGCGCGGCGGCGGGGCGAGGTCATACGATAACGATAACCGTTACCAACTGCTGGGCGCGAGCGGGGCCGCTGGCGCCGGGCTTTCACGCCTGCCCTCGCCGAGTTCTGCGCCACGGTCGTGCACGATCGCGGTCGACAACCCAGGTGCAGAAGTCGCGGCGGCGGCCTTCACCCGAATCCGTCACGCCAAGCGCCTGAACCAGGGCTACACCTTCGCCACCGTTGCCTCCGACCTCACCCACCTCAAGGCGGTGTGTCCTCTGCGCACCTGAAAGCCGCACTGAGGAAGTAACTCAGTGCGGCCCAGCTTCAGTCCGCGACCCGGAAGTTGAACACGGACTCGTCGAAACTGTTGTAGCTTTCGTAGTCCAGCAGGTCGTAGAGGTCGCGCCGGTGCTGCATCCGGTCCAGCTCGGAGGTCAGTGATCCTTCTGCCTTGAGGGTCTCCAGCGCCCGCTGGGCGGCGCCCATTGCCATGCGTAGCAACGAAACCGGCCAGATCACGATGTTCACCCCGACGTCGCGCAACTGGTCGGTGGTGAACAGCTCGCTCTTGCCGAACTCGGTCATGTTGGCCAGCAGCGGGACGTCGATGGCCGAGCGGACCGCCGCGAACTCCTCGAGCGACTCCAGCGCCTCGGGGAAGACCGCATCGGCGCCTGCGTCGACGAGCCGTTGCGCGCGTTCGATGGTCGCCTCGATGCCGTCGACCGCCCGGATGTCGGTGCGGGCGACGATGACCAGGTTGGGGTCTCGCCGGGCATCGACCGCCGCGCGGATGCGCTGCGTCGCGGTGGCCTCATCCACGACCTGTTTGCCGTCGAGGTGACCGCACCGTTTGGGATTGACTTGATCCTCGATGTGCAGGGCCGCCAGCCCGGAGTCCTCAAGCTCCTGGACGGTGCGCGCCACGTTCATCGGCTCTCCGAATCCCGTGTCGGCATCGGCAAGCGCAGGCAGCTGGGTGACTCGTGCGATCTGCCGGGTACGTGTGGCGACTTCACTCAGCGTGGTCAATCCGATGTCGGGAAGACCGAGGTCGGCGCTCAACACGGCACCAGAGACATAGACACCGTCAA
>JAOPVF010000378.1 GCA_025963195.1 Mycobacterium sp.
CCCACAGCAGTCGGGTACCGCGCCGCGGATACGGTGAGGCCATGCCAGCCGCCGACGAGCTCAGCTCCACACCCCTCGACGCCATCCTGCAGAAGGTACTGGAAGCGGTGCCGTTCCAGTTCACAACTGACGGAGGCCCCGAGGCGTCCCGGCAGCGCTTCCGCGACTTGCCGCGCCGTCCCGTGCACCCCGAACTGCGCGTCGAAGATCACACCATCGACGGACCGGCAGGCCCGATCCCGGTCCGGCTGTACTGGCCGTCGGAGCCGGGTGTGACTCCGCCGCCGGTCGTGGTGTTCATCCACGGTGGCGGATGGGTCGTCGGCGACCTCGACACCCACGACGGTGCGGCACGGTTGCACGCCGTCGGCGCGGACGCCCTCGTCGTCTCGGTGGACTACCGACTGGCGCCCGAGCATCCTTTCCCCGCCGCCGTCGACGACGTGTGGGCGGCGACGCAATGGGTCGCCGAACATGCCGCAGAACTCGGCGCCGATGCTGGACGCCTCGCCATCGCGGGCGACTCCGCAGGTGGCAATCTCACGGCGGTGGTCGCCCTGCTGGCACGCGACGCGGGCGGTCCGCCGATCCGGTTTCAGCTGCTTTGGTATCCGGCGACCACCTGGGATCCGTCGCTGCCGTCGTTCACCGAGAACGCCAATGCGCCGGTGCTCGGCACGGGCGCGGTCGCCGGGTTGTCCCGTTGGTACGCAAGCCACGTCGATCTGAAGAACCCACCGGCAACGCTGGCGCCCGCCAGAGCCGAGGACCTATCCGGCTTGCCGGCGGCCTACGTCGCCGTCGCAGGCCATGATCCGTTGCGCGACGACGGCAAGCGCTACGGCGAACTGCTGGCGGCCGCGGGCGTGCCCGTCGAGGTGCACAACGCCACCAGCCTGGTGCACGGCTACCTTGGCTACGCCGGGGTGGTGCCCGCGGCCACCGACGCCACCGACCGCGGATTGTCAGCCCTACGCGAGGCGTTGCACTCCGCATGAGCAGTCAGAATTCGGTGGACATCGTGCACGCGTTCTGGGAACAGGTGTGGAACGCGCACAACCCCGACGCCGTCGATGACTTCGTGGTCGACGACTTCGTCATCGTCACCGGCGGCGTGGAGATCACGGGCCGGGACGCCTTCAAGACCTGGATCGCAGGGTTCCTCGAGTCGCTGTCCGACCTGCACCTCGAAGTCGCGGAGTCCTTCCAGAACGAGGACGGCAGCCGGGTGACGTCGCGTTGGGTGCTGACCGGACGAAACAACGGCGTCCTCGGCACCGCGCCCGATCAGCAGGACGTCTCCATGACCGGCACCGCGGTGTGGGCGGTACGCGAGGACGGAAAGTTGATGTGCAACTGGGTGGAACGCGCCTCGTACGAGCTCTACCGGCGACTCACCGACCAATAGAACCCACGGATTGCGGGCCGCGCTAACGTGAGGTCCATGACGGATACCTCGACGACGCGGCCAGAGATCGACCCAGTTCTCAAGATGCTGTTGGAAGCGGTGCCGCTCGAGTTCACCATCGACGACGGTGTCGAGGTGGCCCGCGAGAAGATGCGCGCGATGACGCCGCCGTCGGAGCTGTCGCCCGCCATGCGGATCGAGGAACGCACCGTTGGGTACGGCGAGCTTGCCGATGTTCCGGTGCGCATCTACTGGCCACCGATCGAGGCACATCAGGATCTGCCGATCGTGGTCTTCTATCACGGCGGCGGCTGGTCGATCGGCGATCTGGACACCCACGATCTCTTGGCGCGCAGCCATGCCATCGCCGCGGAGGCCATCGTGGTGTCCGTCGACTACCGGCTCGCCCCCGAACATCCGTTCCCGGCAGGTGTCGAGGACGCATGGGCCGCACTGCAGTGGGTCGGCGAGCACGCGGCCGATCTCGGCGGTGATCCCGCGCGCATCGCAGTGGCGGGCGACTCGGCCGGCGGCAACCTGTCGGCAGTGATGGCGCTGCGGGCGCGCGACGCAGGCGGCCCGCCGCTGGCGTTCCAGCTGCTCTGGTACCCGTCGGTGTTCGGCGACCTCACGCTGCCGTCGTTCATCGAGAACGCCGAGGCCCCCATCCTGACCATTGACGTGATCACTGCCTTCATGACCTGGTACGTGCCGGGGCTGGATCTCTCCGACCCCAAGACGCTGCCGACCGACCTCGCGCCCGCCAACGCACAGAGTTTGGCGGGACTGCCGCCTGCGTTCATCGGCACCGCAGAGCACGACCCGCTGCGCGACGACGGCGCCAAGTACGCCGAAATGCTCGCTGCGGCAGGTGTTCCCGTCGAACTCAGCAACGAGCCGACGATGGTGCACGGCTACGCCAGCCTCGCACTCGCCTCGCCTGCGGCCACCGAAGCCACCAACCGAGGCCTGGCAGCACTGAAGGCCGCGCTGCACCCCACTCGGTGACCGAACGCACGGTGCTCGACGCCGGCTCGCCGCAACAGTTGGAAGAGCGCGTGGTCGAAGTCCAATGTCGAACGCGTGCCATGACTCGTGGCCGCCGGGCGGATGCGCGAGCCGGGCCAATGCCAGATCGATGCCGCCAAGGCCGACGGTCGCTGCCCGGAGCACTAACCCTTAGCCGGGTAGGCGCTGGGTGGTACACCGTGCCACCGCTTGAACGCGTGACAGAACGTCGAGGTGTCGGTGTAGCCGAGCCGCGTCGACACCTGTTCTACGGTAAGGCCGTTGCCCAACAAGTCCACCGCCACCGCTGAACGTGCCTCGTTGAGCAGTGCGCGAAACGACGTGCCCTCCTCCGCGAGCTGGCGCCGCAGGGTGCGCGGGTGTACGTCCAGCTCGGCGGCCATCTCCGGCAACGTCGGGAATCGACCGGATTCCCGAAACAGCTTGGTGCGCGTCACCGCGGCGATGCCGCGGCGTCGTTCGTTGCGCTGCATCAGCACGTCGCACTGCGCGATGCACATCTGCAACGTGTGGCGATCCGCTTGCGGCAGTGGCTCGTCGAACATCGCACGCGGAAAGTGCAGGCGGTTGTGCGCACGACCGAACTCGCGCTTCACGATCGGCAGCAGCTCCAGCAGCGGCGCGATCACCTCCTCGTCGAAGGTCGCCTCCACCTCGATCTGATCGGCATGGCGTGCGACGACCGGGAGCGCGAAGTCGCTGACCGTCATCGAGATGCTGGCCACGTCACGCTCCAGGAAGAATCCCCTGACATCGGCGGGCAGGTGGTCGACCACGAACTCCAGTAGGCAGCTCTCGGCGCCCTCGAACACCTTGACGTCGATGTTCAGCATGGTCAGCGAGAAGTAGCGCATGGCGACGTCGAAGAGCTCACGAAACGTCGCACACGACATTGCCGCGAACCCGAACAGACCGAGATGGGTCAACCGGAACCTGCTGCCGACGTCGATGCCCAGCCCTGCGTGGTCCGGAAGTGCGGCCAGAAGCCGGCGTACCACCACGATCTCGTCCGATGCGGTCACCACCGCCTCCGGGTCGTCCAGGTCGGCAGGCCCAATCCCGGTGCCCATCAGAACGTCGGAGGTCGCGACGCCGCGTTCGTTGGCGACCTCGCACAGCACCCGGGTCGTGTAGATCGGATGCCGCAGGTCCGGCGACCACGCCGTCGATGCCATCCTGTTGCCCAAAAGGTTGTCCTAAACTCCCAACTCCGTGTCCCATAGTCCCATTCCGATCGCGTCGTGTCACTCATACCGTTTGAGTCATGGCGGCACCAGCGGCGCGGCTGTCCACGATGACGATGTCGCGCGAGGCGATCACGATCGGATTCAACGTCGGCGACGGCTTCCTTGGCCGGACACGCGGGCATGACATCGCCCGATTTCGCTGTGCGGGGCGACGTTTCGTCTCGCTGAGTCACCCCGACTACGTCGACCACGTATTGCACGGGGCAAGGTTGAAGTACGTCAAGTCCAACGACTACGAACCCATCCGCGCCGCCGCAGGGGTCAATCTGCTGACCGACGAGGGCGATTCGTGGTCCGCTCACCGGGGTGCCCTCAATCCCACGTTCGCCAGACGCCACCTCAACGACATGGTCGACCTGCTGCTCGACCCCATCGAGCACGTCACGGCCGAAATCGGTGACGGTGCCGAATTCGACATGCACGAGGTCATGGTGCAGGCGACGCTTCGCGTGGTCGCCAACGCACTGTTCAGCCAGGACTTCGGTCCGCTCGTCCACAGCATGAGTGACCTCGCCACCCGCGGGCTGCGACGCACCGAGAAGTTCGGCCGGGTGGGGCTGTGGGGGCTGATGCCCCGGCCGATCTACGAGGCGCTGATGTGGTGCACCTTCTCGGGAGTGCCACTGCCACCACCGTTCCGGGAGTCCCAACAGATCACGCTGGCACTCGACGAAGCCGTCAACGCCGTACTCGACGAGCGGATCGCGCATCCGACCGAATCGGCCGACCTGCTCAACGTGCTGTTCAACGCCGACAACGGAACGTGGACCCGCAAGAGGGTGCGCGACGAGGCGCTGACGTTCATGCTCGCCGGTCACGAAACCACCGCGAACGCGATGTCGTGGCTTTGGTATCTGCTGGCCGAGAACCCCGATGCGCGGGACAGGATGCTCGCCGAGATCGACGACGCCCTCGGCGGGCGCAAACCAACCGCTGACGACCTGTTCCGGCTCCCGTGGACCACTGCCTGCGTGCAAGAATCGCAGCGCTACTTCTCGGCCGTGTGGATCGTCGCGCGGGAAGCAGTCGACGACGACGTCATCGACGGCCACCACATCCGCCCCGGTACGACGGTGATGATCCCGATCCACCACATTCACCACGACGAACGCTGGTGGCCCGACCCCGAAACGTTCGACCCGACGCGCTTCCTCGGCGATGCGGGCAAGGACCGCCCCCGATCGGCGTACCTTCCATTCGGGGGTGGACGGCGGATCTGCATCGGGCAGACCTTCGCACTGATGGAGATGGTGCTGATGGTGGCGATCATGAGTCAGCGCTTCACCTTCGACCTGGTGCCAGGCCACCGGGTCGAACTCGAGGCGACACTGACGCTGCGGCCCAAACACGGCGTGCAGGTCGTCGGACGACGACGGGAAGGCTGAGGATGCCCGATTACGGCACCATCATCGTCGGCGCTGGATTCTCCGGCATCGGCACGGCGATCAAGCTCGACAAGTCCGGGATGGGCGACTACCTGGTGATCGAGGCGGGCGACGGACCGGGCGGGACATGGCACTGGAACACCTATCCCGGTATCGCCGTTGACATTCCGTCCTTCTCCTATCAGTTCTCGTTTGAGCAGAGCCCGGAATGGACGCGGACGTACGCCGCCGGGCGCGAGCTGAAGGCCTATGCCGAGCACTGCGTCGACAAGTACGGACTGCGCCGCAAGATTCGGTTCAACACCAAGGTGGTCGGTGCGACGTTCGACGACGACGAAGATCTGTGGCACGTCGAACTCGACGACGGTGCCCCCGTCACCGCACGGTTCCTGGTCAACGCGTGTGGCGTCCTCGTCACACCCAACCTGCCCGACATCGACGGCGTGGACTCCTTCGCCGGCGTGACCATGCACACCGCTCGGTGGGACCACACCCAGGATCTGGTGGGCAAACGCGTCGCGATCATCGGTACGGGCGCCTCCGCGGTACAGGTCATCCCCGAGATCGCACCAATCGTCGAGCGGCTCACCGTCTTTCAGCGCACACCGATCTGGTGCTTCCCGAAGCCGGATGTCCCGGTCTCGCCGACGGTGCGGCGATTGATGCGGCTTCCCGGCGGCCAAATCGTGCAGCGGCTGCTCAGCCAGGCCTACGTCGAACTCACCTTCACCCTTCCCGCGCAGTACTTCACCATCAACCCGATGGCCAAGAACATGAGCAAGGTCGGTGCATCGTATCTACGCAAGCAGGTCGACGATCCCGAGGTCCGCGACAAGTTGACGCCGCGGTATGACGTCGGCTGCAAGCGTCCTGGCTTTCACAACACGTACCTGTCGGCGTACAACCGGGACAACGTCGAACTGGTCACCGAACCCATCGACAAGATCACCGGTTCGGGCGTCGCAACCGCCGACGGAGACACCCGCGACGTCGACGTGCTCATTCTTGCGACCGGCTTCAAGGTGATGGACACCGACGAGCAGCCGACGTACCCGCTGATCGGATCGGGCGGCCTCTCGTGGCGGGAGTACTGGAACGCTCATCGCCTTGCCGCCTACGAGGGCGTCAGCGTGCCTGGGTTCCCCAACTACTTCACGGTGTTCGGCCCGTACGGCTACGTCGGGTCGTCGTACTTCGCGCTTGTCGAGGCGCAGAGTCATCACATCGCGCGCTGCCTGGCGCGGGCGCGCCGCACGCGCGCCCGGCGGGTCGAGGTCAAGCAGGACGCCAACGACCGGTACTTCGCCGAGATGATGCGCAAGCGGCACCGGCAGATCTTCTGGCAGGACAGCTGCCAACTGGCGAACAGCTACTACTTCGACAAGAACGGCGACGTGCCGTTGCGGCCGGCCAGCACCGTGGAGGCGTACTGGCGCAGCCGTCGATTCCCGCTCGAGGACTACGCCTTCACCAGTTAGGGTCAGCCGATCGGTTCGGCCATCCGTACGGTTCGATACTCGACGCTGATGACGTCCTTGGTGACGGGATCGGTCATCGCCACCTTCCAGGTATCCGCAAACTGGTCGACGCCGTTGAGCATTGAGATCGTCCCGGAGATCAACACGGTGCCGGGCCGCGCCTCGCCGCGCTCGGTGAGCACGTCCAGCCAGTACTTGGGCGCGAGGAGATCGCCGAGGGTTCCCTGCTGGATCAGCTCGACGGTGTCGCCGTGGCCCACCCAAGCCTCGAGCGCGATGTCGTCGAGCCGGTCGGCAACCTCCGACAGCCGCCACGCCTTGGTGCCGAGGACGTCGGGCGCCGCGTTCTTGCTCCACGCCACGCCGTGCACCTCGAGGTCGCGGTCGGTGTGGTCGCAGGCGGCGGTGATCAGCACGTCGTCGTCGGTGATGATCAGCGCCCACTCGGCTTCGCCGGACGTCTTGCCGTGCTGGACGTAGACGCGATCGGTCTGCTGGGCCAGATACGGCGAGATGGCATAGAGCGCGGGGGTGGTGGTCGGGGCGGGCACGCCAAGCGCTTCGAGCTCGGCGATGTGCGATGCCACTTCGGCCTGGTCGCGTCCGGCGTAACCGGCGTTGAGCAGCGCGGTGACTTGGACCGATTCGATCGAGCCGTCCGGCATGGTGAAACTCAATTGCGACACTGCGACCTCCTGTGACGCCGCGGACTGCGCCGGTCCGGGCGGGTAGCGATGGAAGGAAACTTCAAGAAATCTGCCCTCAGGGCTTGCGCATATAACATGTATACAGAAAGTATATATGTTGCACAACACACTGCGGGGAACCCTGCGATCGAGGCCACACCGCGGTGGCACGTCCTCGACCAGACCAATCAGCAGCCGATGACACCAGGAGCGACATGACCAATCACCAACTGGGGGCCGGCACCCATCCCCCCGCCCACCGACCCGGGCTCGTCAAGGCATTCGCGGCCAGCCTCACCGGAACCGCCCTCGAGTGGTACGACTTCGCGATCTATTCGGCGTCCGCGGCACTGGTCTTCCCGCAGGTCTTCTTCCCTTCGGAAGATCCGGTCACGGGAACCCTTCTCGCGTTCTCGACGTACGCCGTCGGCTACGTCGCACGACCCATCGGCGGGTTCGTGTTCGGCCGCCTCGGCGACATCGTGGGACGCAAGAAGCTTCTCGTCATCACGCTGCTGTTGATCGGTTTCACGACCTTCGCGATCGGCGTGATTCCGAGCCACGCGTCGATCGGAATCGTCGCGCCCATCCTCCTGGTCACCATGCGGTTCGCGCAGGGGGTCGCGGTCGGGGGCGAGTGGGGCGGTGCCGTCCTGCTGTCCAGCGAATACGGCAACCCACGCCAGCGCGGGTTCTGGGCGTCGGCCGCCCAAATCGGCCCGCCTGCAGGCAATCTGCTCGCCAATGGCGTGCTGGCACTGCTGACCGTGTCGATGACCGAAGCCCAGTTCGAGAGCTGGGGCTGGCGGATCGCGTTCCTGGCATCTGCCGTACTGGTCGGCTTCGGGTTGTGGATCCGACTCGCGCTCGAGGACACTCCGGTCTTCAAGGCCTTGCAGGAGTCGGGCGAACGTCCAGATGCCCCGATCACCAACGTCTTTCGTACGCAGAAGCGCGCGCTCATCGCCGGGGTGATGTCACGCGTGGGTCCGGACATCCTTTACGCGCTGTTCACCGTGTTCACCATCACGTACGGCACCAAGCACCTCGGGCTGGAACGCAATCAAGTGCTCGTCGCGATCCTGATCGGCTCGGCGTTCCAATTGATCGGAATCCCGCTCGCCGGAGCGATTTCGGACCGCATCAACCGGCGCCTCCTGTACGCCATCGCCGCCGTGGGCGGCCTGGTCTGGACGGTGATCTTCTTCATGACGGTCGGCGACGGGTCGTTCTCGATGGTCGTCGTCGGCATCACGATCGGCCTGCTGTTCCACTCGTTCATGTACGGCCCGCAGGCCGCGTTCGTGACCGAACAGTTCGACATTCACCTGCGGTCGACGGGTTCCTCGCTCGCCTACACCATCGCGGGAGTGTTCGGTGGAGCGATGGCCCCGCTGATCTTCACCTGGCTGCTAAGCGAGTTCAACAGTTGGGTGCCGCTGGCCTGCTACATCGGCGTGGCGATGGCCGTCACCATCGGAGGCCTCGCCCTCGGTCGCAACCCTGATGACAGCGAGGACGAGCACTACATCGCGATGTCCGAAACACCTACGCCCGCAACAGGATCTGCAAAGTAATGTCGAGGTGCTCGTCGATCTTGGCTTCCGCCTTGGCCAGGTCGCCGCTCTCCAACGCGTCGACGATGGCCTGATGTTCGACACACACTGGACGCTGCCGATTCGGCGAGGCGAACACCGCGGCGAGACCGATCCGCGACAACCGGGCCCGCAGGCCGGTGTACGTGGTGGCCAGCAATTCGCTGTTCGCGGCGTCGACAAGGGCTTGATGGAAACGACCGTCCAGGGCAATGAACGTCCTGGCCGCCGACTCGTCGGCCGAGTCGACCAGGGTTTCCTGCTCGGCGAGGATGGCGCGCATCGCGGCGACCGGCGCATCGCCCGCGGTCAGCACGCGCTGTGCGGCGTGCCGCTCGAGCACGCCTCGCAAGTCCATCAACTCGGCGATCTGACGGCCGGACAGCGCGGGCACCCGCGCCCCCCGCTTCGGCACCATCTCGACCAGCCCCTCGGCTTGCAACAGCAAGAGCGCCTCGCGAACCGGGGTGCGCGACACCCCGATCTGCGCCGCGAGTTCCTGCTCGTTGAGGAACGATCCGGTGGTCGTCGGCAGCGTCAGGACCTGATCCACGATGAACGCGTATGCCTTCTCGCGCCCTGACGACGGGCCAGCGCCATTGCTCTGCATACATTCTGTATACCTCAACCGTCACACGAAGCGATACATGGAGACATCACGATGACGATTCGAATAGCTCTCGCCCAGGTGACCAGCACCGATGACGTCGACGCGAATCTAGCGACGATCGACGAGTACACCAGCCGCGCCGCCGCCGACGGTGCCCGATTGGTGGTGTTCCCAGAAGCGATGATGCGGTGTTTCGGCGGTGCCTCCCTTGCCCAGATCGCGCAACCGCTCGACGGGCCGTGGGCCAACGCGGTGCGCACGATCGCCGAGCGCGCAGGCATCACCGTCGCGGCAGGGATGTTCACGCCCGCCGACGACGGCCGGGTCCGCAACACTTTGTTGGTGACCGGCGGTGGCGTCGACGCGCACTACGACAAGATCCACCTGTTCGACGCATTCGGATTCGCCGAGTCCGATACCGTTTCGCCCGGCCAGGATCCCCTGGTCGTCGAAATCGCCGGTGTCCGAGTGGGTTTCGCGATCTGCTACGACGTGCGGTTCCCTGGCCTGTTCCTCGTGATGGCCGACGACGGCGCCCAGCTGAACGTCGTCTCGGCGTCATGGGGCGCGGGCCCGGGCAAGGTCGAGCACTGGGAACTCCTCGCCCGCGCACGGGCGCTCGACACCACGACGTTCGTCGTGGCATGCGACCAGGCACCGCCCGCCGACTACCACGGGTCGGCACCGCGCGGTGTCGGCCACAGCATCGTCGCGGCGCCCGATGGGCGCGTGGTCGCATCGCTTGGCGACGAACCCGACCTCCTGATCGTCGACCTCGAACTCGATGCGGTCGACGCCGTGCGCCGGTCGCTTCCGGTGCTGGCGAACCGGCGGGTCTAGCGCGTTGCGCTAGACGGATGCCTTCAGGTCGTCGACCCTGTCGGTCCGCTCCCACGGCAGGTCGACGTCGGTACGGCCGAAGTGACCGTAGGCCGCCGTCTGCGCGTAGATCGGGCGCAGCAGGTCCAGGTCACGAACGATGGCGCCCGGCCGCAGGTCGAACACCGACGTGATGGCCTTCTCGATGCGGGCCGGGTCGACTGTCTCGGTGCCGAAGGTCTCGACGAACAGCCCGACCGGGGCCGCCTTGCCGATCGCGTAGGCGACCTGCACCTCGATGCGCTCCGCCAGGCCGGCTGCGACGACGTTCTTGGCCACCCAGCGCATCGCGTACGCGGCCGAGCGGTCCACCTTGGACGGATCCTTGCCGGAGAACGCGCCGCCACCGTGACGGGCCCAGCCGCCGTAGGTGTCGACGATGATCTTGCGGCCGGTCAGGCCGGCGTCACCCATCGGGCCGCCGAGCACGAACTTGCCCGTCGGGTTGACCAGGAGCCGGTAGTCCGAGGTGTCGAGCGATTCGTGGTTGAGATCGGCCAGGACCGTGTTGACGACCTTCTCGCGGATGTCGGGCGTGAGCGTGTCCACCAGATCGATGCCGTCGGCATGCTGCGTGGACAGCACTACGGTGTCGAGCCGCACCGGGGTGGGGCCGTCGTACTGGATGGTGACCTGGGTCTTGCCGTCCGGTCGCAGGTAGTCTACGACACCGTTCTTGCGTACCTCGGTCAGACGACGGGCCAGGCGGTGTGCCAGCGCGATCGGCAGCGGCATCAGCTCGGGAGTGTCCGTGATGGCGTAGCCGAACATCAGGCCTTGGTCGCCTGCGCCCTGGAGGTCGAGCGGATCCGCCGCACCCTCGACGCGGGTTTCGTGGGCGGTGTCGACACCCTGTGCGATGTCGGGCGACTGCGAGCCGATCGCGATGTTCACGCCGGCCGTGGCGCCGTCGAAGCCCTTCTCCGACGAGTCGTAACCGATCTCGAGGATCCGCTCGCGCACGATCTTGGGGATCTCGACGTACGCCGACGTGGTGACCTCGCCCGCGACGTGTACCTGACCGGTGGTGACCAGTGTCTCCACTGCGACGCGGGACTTGGGATCCTGCGCAAGCAGCGCGTCGAGCACCGAGTCGCTGATGGCGTCGCAGATCTTGTCGGGGTGTCCCTCGGTTACCGACTCACTGGTAAACAGCCGACCTTGGCTCACGGTGTCATTCCCTTCCGAAAAAACTTAGTTAAGCG
>JAOPVF010000399.1 GCA_025963195.1 Mycobacterium sp.
GGGATTGCCGAAGTACGTGTTGAAGTTCTCCTCGCCTGAAAGCACTGTGCCCCATGGAGTTACGCCGCCAGAACAGTTGGCGAAGGTGCCCGCCACGGCACGGCCGGTCGGGTCGGCGGCGGTCTTGACGAAGTCGGACCCCGCGGCTGGACCGATCAGGGTGAACGGTGTGTCGGCGGTGAAGCGGCGGTTGTAGCGGCCCATGACCGGCTTCAAACCGCCCTGCGGCGCCCGCTCGACCTCGACGACACCTATGCCGACTGCAGATTCCTTCCGGCTGTCACCGGCCGGGCTGGGGCCGATCGCCGAAAACTTACGGGTTCCTGTTGATCAGCTGTGAAGCAGAAGGTGAACGGAAGGAAACGCAGCAGGTGCTATGTCTTGGCCGCGTACGTCTCGAGCACGTCGGCGAGTTGTCCGGGATGGCTGAGCGCCGCGCAGTGCCCGCCGTCGATCTCGTCGGGCGTGACGCCCAAGCGTTCCGTCGCCAGCCTGCGGAGGAAGTCGGGTGGAAAGAAGCGGTCGTCGCGGCACACCACGAACTTGGTCGGCAGCGCCGGCCACGTCTCGAGCGGCCACGGCGCGGCCATCCAGCCGTCGGACTGCCTGCGCTCCTTGCCCATTGCCTGCTGGGCCAGCTCGCGCGGTACACCGTTGTAAAACGTGACGAACGGGTCGTCCTTCCGATCCGCGTAACCCTCCTGCTGGGCGTGCGCGTCGGCTGCCGCCTTGTAACCCGTGTTCCCCCACCAGTCGTTCGGCGCTTCGCCGGGCGCAGGGATCATTCCGGCGACGAGGACGAGCGCGGCGGCGCCGACCCGGTCGGCAACCAGCGGTGCGGTGAACCCGCCAAGCGAGTGGCCGACGACGATGAGGTCGGTGCGATCGCCGATCGCCTTGCGCACCGTGTCGACGTACTCGTCGAGACCGGCTGCGTCGTCATCGCACGGCAGGTCGGGAGCCACCGTTTCGTGCCCACGCGCGCGCAGCTCGGCTTCGAGCAGATGCCAGTACCACCCGACGTCGGAGGCGCCGTGGATCAAGACGAAGGTTGTCACTAGCTGGCCAGCACCTGACGCAGGATGTCGACGAGCGCGCGCGGCTGATCACCCTGCACCGAGTGGCCTGCGTCGGCGACGATGTGGGTGCGCTGAAATCCGGGTGCGCCCTTGGCGAATGCCGCGGCGTCCTCGTCGTTGACGAAGTACGAGTTGGCGCCACGGACCAGCGTGGTCGGCATCGTGATCGAGGGGACGTCGTCCCACAGTCCGTCAAAACCGTCACCCTTGCGGAACTCGTCGTACCGCCACGTCCAGGTGCCGTCGTCGAGTTGCTTCGAGTTGTGGAAGACGCCGCGGCGCAACGAGTTCCGGTCGCGATGCGGTGCCGCGGCGACCGTCACCTCGAGCATGGCCTCGAACGAGGGAAAGGTGCGCTCACCCCGAACCAGTGCGACGGCGCCCTGTTGGGCCTTCGTCAACTCCTCGAGACGTTCTGGGGCCGAGGGGGTGACGTCGACGAGCACCAGCTTGGGCACCAGTTCGGGTTCGGCGGCAGCGATGCGCAGCGCGGTCAGCCCGCCGAGCGACATCCCGACCACCAGGCGCGCGGTGGGTGCCAGCTCGCGCAGCACCGGCCGCAGCGTCTCGGCGTTGAGCTTGGGGCCGTAGTCGCCGTCCTCGCGCCATGCGGAGCGGCCGTGCCCTGGCAGGTCGACCGCGAGCGCGGGTACGCCGAGTCCGAGGATGACGGTGTCCCAGGTGTGGGCGTTCTGCCCGCCGCCGTGCAGGAACACCACCTGCGGGGAATCGGTGCCCCACTTCAGCGCGCTGATGTCGCCGGAGTCGATGCGCTCGACGGGCGGCAGCGCGCCGGTGTGCCCGATCTGTTCGGCGTTCTCGGGAAGCAGGGCGAACTCGCCGCCGCGCACTTCGTCGTCATTGACCACGAATCGGACCTTACCCACTGCGATTTCGGCGTGTTCACCCGCGGTCAGCGCCGGTGAACACGCCGAAATCGCGAGAAATCTAGCCCTCGATGAAGGTTTCGAGCTCCGTGCGCGCGACGTCGTCGGCCATCTGCTTGGGCGGGCTCTTCATCAGGTACGCCGACGCGGCGACGACGGGGCCGCCGATTCCACGATCGAGTGCGATCTTCGCCGCGCGGACCGCGTCGATGATGACGCCAGCCGAGTTCGGCGAGTCCCACACCTCGAGCTTGTACTCCAGGTTCAGCGGCACGTCGCCGAACGCGCGGCCCTCGAGCCGGACGTAGGCCCACTTGCGGTCGTCGAGCCAGGCGACGTAGTCGGAGGGGCCGATGTGCACGTTGCGGGCGCCCATGTCGTGGGTCATGTTGGAGGTGACGGCCTGGGTCTTGGAGATCTTCTTGGACTCCAGGCGGTCGCGTTCGAGCATGTTCTTGAAGTCCATGTTGCCGCCGACGTTGAGCTGGTAGGTGCGGTCCAGGACCACGCCGCGGTCCTCGAAGAGCTTGGCCATCACCCGGTGGGTGATGGTGGCGCCGACCTGGGACTTGATGTCGTCGCCGACGATCGGGACGCCGGCGTCGGTGAACTTCTGGGCCCACACGGGGTCCGAGGCGATGAAGACCGGCAGGGCGTTGACGAAGGCGACGCCGGCGTCGATGGCGCACTGGGCGTAGAACTTGTCGGCCTGCTCGGAGCCGACCGGGAGGTAGGCGACCAGGACGTCGACCTTGTTCTCCCGGAGCACGGAGACGACGTCGACGGGGTCGGCGTCGGACTCCTCGATGGTCTCGCGGTAGTACTTGCCGAGCCCGTCGTAGGTGGGGCCGCGTTGCACGGTGACGCCCAGGGGCGGGACGTCGGCGATCTTGATGGTGTTGTTCTCGGAGTTGTTGATCGCCTCGGACAGGTCGAAGCCGACCTTCTTGGCGTCCACGTCGAAGGCGGCCACGAACTCCACGTCGGAGACGTGGTAGTCGCCGAACTTGACGTGCATCAGCCCGGGCACCGCAGCGCTCGGGTCGGCGTCGCGGTAGTACTCGACGCCCTGGACCAGGGAGCTCGCGCAGTTGCCGACTCCCACGACGGCCAGTCGGAGCAGACCCATCTTCGCCACCTCTTCCCTCGAATTCCCTCGATTCCGGGAGGGCGGAACTGAGTCACGGGCCGGGCAGACGTCTGCTGGGGTGAGGCAAACCCTATCCCCGACGGGCGGCACGAGTCAGAGCCCAGACAGACCATCGACCGGGTCCGGACAGTTCGAGCGGACCATCCCATCAGGCCATGGGCGCTGGCAGGTCCCAGGGTGAAAGTTAAGAAGAGGGCGGAAAATTCACAGGCTGTCGGCGAGATGTTCACCCACCGCCCAGTCAGCGTTCAACCGTATACCGCTCGTTCGCCTGTAAACCACTCGTTCGCCTTGAGTCGGGGGTCAACCCACATGA
>JAOPVF010000406.1 GCA_025963195.1 Mycobacterium sp.
ACCGGTGATCAACGCATACCCGGGGTCGGCCTCCTCACGCTGGCAGTCCTGGACCAAAACGTCAGGCCAAATTGTCGATCATCAGGCCGAGTTTTCCTGAATTCAGGGCGGTGGTTCTGGTGTCGGCGTATGCAAGTCAGATGAATGCTGCTGCGTACGTGGGTCGAGTCGGATCGTTGGCCGTCGCACTTGGCGTCGGCGTCGTCCTCCTGACCGGCCCGAGGGTGGCATGGGCCGAGACTCTTGGAGCCGATTCGCCGTCATCGCCCTCGTCGTCATCGTCGTCCGAATCGACCAGCGGCACGCAGGCGCAGAGCTCGGCAGAACCCTCGGGCGCTTCGACACCGCCGGCCGACCCCGCGTCGGGCCCGACGTCCACGCCGGCCACGTCCGGTCCAACCGGGTCCAGTTCGCCCACGTCCACCCCGTCGACTTCAACGGGATCGACGACTACCTCGGCACCACCCGGCGTGGTGGTGAGCACGGGCGGTGCCCACTCCAGTGATACGGAGGAGACGGACCCCGAGGAGGAACCGCACGAGACGGTAGAACAGCCGGAGCCGACCGCGACCGCTCCAGAACCAGCCGCCACCAAGGTCACCGCGAAGTCCGACACCGTCGACCCAACCCACCCCGTCGACGCGCCCAAGAGCAAGGTCGGCGCCACCGAGGTGAAGGTTGATTCGGAGCCGAACGACGCCGAGGAGTCCGAGCCGTCGAACGTGACTTCGCTTGCCGCGCAGACGATGTCAGCGACCGCCGAATTTCAGACCGCTGCCACGTCGGCGCCCTTCGTGCCGTCCCTGCGGCCGTGGCCGACCGCGTTCGACCCACTCACCGCGGTGACCTACGTGACGGGACTGGTGACGGGCTTCGTCAACGCACTGTTGAGCCCGTTCGCCTCAGGCCTTCCCGCGCTGCCCACCGATCCGTCGCCGTGGGCGCTTCTGGCCTGGGTGCGTCGCGAATTCTTCAACGGATCGCCGACCATCAGCCCGGTGATGAACCCGCAAGCGAACGGGCTGATCACAGGCAACGTCGGTGCCGTCGACCCGGATGGCGACCTGCTCACCTACACCGTCATCGGCAGGCCACAGAACGGCGGAACGCTCGAGATCGACCAGGACGGCAACTTCACCTACCGCCCGATGAACGCGATGGCTGCGGTTGGCGGAGTCGATCAGTTCACGGTCGTGGTCAGCGACGAGGCCGCGGGCTTCCACGTGCACGGCCCACTCGGGCTGCTCAAGCTGGTGCCGATCCTTGGCAACTTCATCAATCCCGGCAGCGGAGATGCAGTGGCACAGACGATTACGGTCAACGTCGATCCGGTGGCCGGAGTCGACCTGTCGTTCCCAGCCAGCTTCCACTGGGGTGTGGCGACCGCGGGATTCCAGGCCGAGGGCGGTCCCGGCTCACCGGTCGATCCCAACTCCGATTGGTACAAGTGGGTGCACGATCCGATTAACCAGCTCCTGGGACTGACCCACGGGGTTCCGGAGAACGGGCCAGGCACCTACGTGTCCTACGACGGCGACGCGGCGCTGGCCGAGGGCGAACTCGGCATGAACACGTTCCGGATGGGCATCGAGTGGAGCCGCATCTTCCCGAGTTCCACTGCATCCATTGACATCTCCGATGAAGGCGGCGGTGTCAGCCTGGCCGATCTCCAGGCCATGGACCTGCTGGCCAACCAGGCCGAGGTCCACCATGACCGCGACGTGTTCGACTCCCTGATCGAGCATCACCTCGAGCCGCTGGTCACGGTGAACCACTTCACCCTGCCGTCGTGGGTCAACGACCCGACCACGACCCGGCTGCTGGCTCAGCTCGGCTTGCCTGCCCCGACGGCCGGGTGGTTGTCGCCGTCGACCCCCGCCGAGTTCGAGAAGTACGCCGCCTACGTCGCATGGAAGTACGGCGATCAGGTGGACAACTGGACGGTGCTCAACGAGCCGGTGCCGCCGGTGCTGACCCAGTACCTGTCCATACCTGGCGTCGTCCCGAGCTGGCCGCCGGGTGTGATCAGGCCCGACCTCGCCTCGACCTTCCTGGTCAACGAGGCCAAGGGGTACGTCGGCGCGTACGACGCGATCCATGCCTGGGATACCACCGTGGCCAGCACGGGGCAGCCGGCGGCGTTCGTCGGGTTCGCCAACAACATGATCCCGGCCCGCCCGGCCAATCCGGTGAACCCGCTCGACGTACAAGCGGCCGACGCCTGGAACGACTTCTACGACAACTGGTTTCCGCGCGCGGTGATCGACGGATGGGTGGACGCGAACCTGGACGGGATCAAGACACCCGACGAGGTACACGCCGACTTCATGGACAAAGCGGACTTCATCGGCGTGCAGTACTACGGTTCGCAGCCGATGCAGGGCTTCGGTCTGCCACTCATCCCGGGACTCCCATGGCTGCAGGGCATTCCGGGCCGATGCACGCCCTCGCCGACGTGCAGCGACTTCAACCAGCCCACCGACCCCGGTGGTTTCCGCGAGGTCCTCGAGACCGCCGCGTCCTACGGCAAGCCGATCTGGATCACCGAGAACGGGATCGCCGACGCAAACGACTCCAAGCGGCCGTCCTACATCGTCAACCACATCGCGGTCGTACAAGACCTGGTGGCGCACGGCATGGACATCCGCGGCTACACCTACTGGTCTCTGGTCGACAACCTCGAATGGGCCAACGGCTACGACCTCGAATTCGGCCTCTACGGATCCGATCCGACGACACCCGAACTGGAACGCACCCCGAAGCCGGCCAGCATCTCGGCGATCCGCCAGATCACGACCAACAACGCGTTGCCCACCAGCCTGCTGGCACTCTACCTACCTGGCGTCGTCTAACGCTTGCCGCGCCAGCCACGTCGACAGATTCTCGACGTCGGGCGCCAGCTCGCGGGTCCGCTCGAAGTCGGCGCGGTAGGACGGCAGCGCCGTGAACCACTTGAACATCTTCTTGCGGTCCTCGTCATCGCCGAGCACGTCCAGCGGCACTTCGACGAAGCTAGCGCTGGTGCCAAGCCGCTTCCCGACCGCGTCGGCAATCTGACTGCCGGTGAGCTCGTCACCGGCGATCTCGATCGGTGCCGCCGACGGATCGGCGTTGGCGAGCAGTGCCGCCGCAACGTTGCCGATGTCGCGGACCGAGATCATTTGCAGCGGAATGCCATCGGGCATCGGCATCCGAACCACCACCCGATCGCCGTCGCGCCCGATCAGCCCCAACAGGTTCTCCATGAAGAACGTCGGCCGGACGAAGTTGGCGGGCACGGTGCCGGTGAGGAACTCCTCGATTCGCCGCTTGCTCTCGAAGTGCGGGATGCCGGTGTTGCGTTCGGCGCCGCCGACCGAGCTGTACACCAGAAACGGCAGCTCGGCGGCGCGGGCTGCGTCGACGATCGCCTTGCCGTTCGCGACTTCCCCATCGGTGCCCTCCGGGCCGCCATAGGTGGTCATCACGAACGCCATCGCCGCACCGGAGAACGCATCCCGTACGGATCCCGGGGCGTTCAGATCGGCTTCCACTACGGTCACGCCGCGGTCGGTCAGCGCGCGCGCCGCGTCGCCGCCCGCATTGCGGGTCAGTGCGCGCACGTGCATTCCCCTGCGGAGCAGGGCATCGACGGTGGCCGCGCCCTGCTGCCCGGTGGCGCCGACGACTGCGACGGTGCCGGAGTCGTCAATGGTGTTCATGTGTCCTCACTTTCGGCGGGGGACATTCGAGAGGGATGGAGTACGCCGCGCGGGTCGATCGCGGCGCGCAGTCGTGCCAGCCGGACCTGGTCGTCCGGCAGCAGGGCGTCGGCGTCACCCCGTTGCCCTTCGGCGAAGGACACCGCGCCCCTGCCGACGTCGATGTCGGCGATCGAGGACCGGATCTGCGCGAGGCCGGACGGCACCGACGCGCGAAGTTCCGGCGTCGGTACCGCGCCGACGGCGTGCACCAGGAACGGCCCGGGTGGGGACGTGACCGCGCCGGCACGCATGGCCGGCGGGGAGCCGACGTTGCGCAGCTCCACCATCGACAGTGTGTCGGACGCCGCCGCCGCTGCCAGGATGCGCCCCGCGTACCGAGGAGCCTCCGGCCCGACCCAGCGCCCCATGCCGAGCGCGGGCGTGCCAGGCGGCGGATCGAGGTGGATGCCCGCCAACTTCTTCGCGTCGGCGGGGCCCAAGGTGTCGACGGTCGGCGCCGGGGCATCCGCCAGGGCGGCGAGGAGACCTTCGGCGCAGGCCGCACCCCGCGGGGCCGCGGCGGCAAGGTGCACCACGGGCCTGCCCTGCAGTGCAGGCGGGAACGGCGGCCCTGGCGGGGTGTGCAGGATCGACAGGCTGGTCGCGACGTCCGAGCCGGACCCGATGCCCGCTGACCACGCCTCGACTACGGACGCCAGCTCCTCGGACGGCCAGAGCAGGTACCCCGCCCACAGGTCGGTGACGGGAAACAGGTCGAAGACGAGTTCCACGGCAAGGCCAACGCCGCCGCCACCCCGGAAGGCCCACAGCGCCTCGCGATCCACGTCGTCACCTGCGTCGTCGCTGGCCACCCGGACCGTCCCCGCGCCGTCGAGGTAGGTCACCGACCGCAGAGCGCCGGCGGCAAGGCCGAACGTGGGAGTCAGCCAGCCAACCCCACCGCCGAACGTGTAGCCCGCGACGCCCACGTCGGGTGCGGAACCCGAGGCAGCGAGCAGTCCATGCTGTTGTGCCTGCGCATTGACCGACCCCCACAGCGCGCCCGCACCCACCCGCGCGGTCCGGTCCTCCGGCGTCACCACGACACCGTCGAGTCCGCTGGTGTCGACGAGCAGCGTGTCGTCACCGAGGTCGCCGGAGACGCCGTGCCCGGTGGCCTGCGGCGCAATCCGAAGCCCAGCTGCCGCAGCGTATTCGACCGCCGCGGCAGCGGTCTCGGCGTCCGTCACCACCGCGACCGCGCGCGGCCGCTGGCTGGCGCTCGCATTGTGCGGCGTCGTTGCCCGGGTGTACTCGGCGCTGCCGCGGTGGACTATCGTCATGACCCCATCTAACACGAAACGGATGAATTCATCCGTATAAGCACTCGACGTGGAAGGACACTTGTCCCATGAGGGCGGACTCCGATGGCGAGCTCGATCGACGGCGTGCGCCGCGACGGGATGCGCGCGCCAACCGTGAACGCATCTTGGAGGTGGCCGCCGAGATGATCTCGCGCGAGGGACCCGGGGTGCCGCTGGCAGCTATTGCCGATGCCGCCGGCGTGGGCATCGGGACGTTCTACCGCGGGTTTCCCGACCGGACCGCGCTGATGGCTGCGCTGCAGCACCGTGCCTACGACATCTTGCTGACGATCCTCGGCCGCATCGAGGCGAGCAAGCAGACTGGCATCGGCGCGATCGAGTCGTATCTGGTCGAATGCCTGGCCGTCGCCGACCACCTCATTCTGCCGCTGCACGGGGCCAAGCCGGTGCTCGACCAGCCCGCCGTCGCGGGCCGTGAACGCATCAGAGCGGCGCTGGAACGCATCCTGCTCACCGGCCGCGACGACGGCACCGTGCGCGGCGACGTGACCCCACTCGACATCATCGTGTGCGGGTCGATGATCTCCCAACCGCTGAGCCCCGGGCTCAACTGGTCACTCACCGCCCGACGCCACATCGCGGTATTCGTCCGCGGAATCAGCACTGCCCCTTCGGAATCGGCATCCACCCCCGCGGCGTCGGAGCCGGCCAGCCTCGAATCCCTCTTCACGGGCGACGAGGCATCGGTCAAGAGGAGTACTTCGTCCGATTGACAGATTGGCCGCAAGCCACCGCTGCGATCAATGCTGCTGCTTCATCGCCTCTTCGATTTCCTCCATGCCGACCTCGCGCACCGGCTGACCCAGCGACCACTGGTGGCCGAACGGATCGCGGACCACGCCGTAGCGGTCGCCCCAGAACTGATCTTCCAGGGGCGCCACCACCGTCGCGCCCGCATCCACCGCCCGATGGAACTTGTCTTCGACGTCGGTGACCACGAGGTGGATGGTCACTGGACTGCCACCGAGCGAAGTTGGGGTCATCGACTTGCCACCGCTCATCTCGGGAAAGTCGTCGTTGAGCATCACCGTCGACCCGTTGATGTTCAGTGCGGCGTGCACCAGCCTGCCGTCGGGACCGGGGACCCGGCCGTACTCGGTGGCGCCGAACGCCCTGACGTAGAAGTCGATCGCGGCCGCGGCGTCGTCGACGACCAGGTGGGGGTATACGGCGGGCTGAACTTCGATTGCCATGGAGATTCTCCTCTGGGTTGAGCGATCCGGACGGGGACACGTGTAATGACTATCCGGCGGGCGGATTCTCATCGTCGCCGATTCGGCGAAACTCGGGTAGCCGACTACTCGAGGTTGCGGTGGCGTCCGCCGCAATGCTGGAGCCATGCTCAATACCGACGAGAAACCCGACCTCGTGACGCTGCCCCTCGCGCCACGAAACCCATTGCCCCTCCGGCAGTCGCTGAAGGTGCTGCGCCGATTCCACACCGGCATCGAGGAGCTTCGCGACGCGGGTGGACCCGTCACCCGCATCAAGATGGGGCCGTCGTGGCTCCTGCCGGAGTTGGTTCTCATCACCTCGCCGCAAGGCGCGCACGACGTGCTCGGCACCTCGGACGCCGTCGTCGAGCGCACCACCATGCACCGCGAGTTGCGCAAGAGCATCGGCTCGAGCCTCTTCGTGATGAAACACGATGAATGGCTACCTAGGCGCCGGTTGCTCCAGCCGTTGTTCACCAAGAAGCACGTGCGCGGATACGGAAATGACATGGCGCAGGCGGCCGAGGCGATCGCCACGAGTTGGGAATCCAACCGCGACATCGACCTCGACGTCCAGTGTCGCAGGCTGACCATGCGGGCGTTGGGACGTTCGGTGCTCGGGCTCGACCTCGACGAGCAGGCCGACCGGCTCTCCGAACCTCTTCGGATCGTCGTCGAATACATCGCCGACCGCGGCATGTCTCCGTTACACCTGCCGCGGTGGGTGCCCACCCGAAAGAACCGCCGGGCCCGTGCCGCGAGCGCGGACCTGCGCCGCCTCGCCGCTGACGTGCTGAAGTCCTGTCGCGAGGATCCGGACCGCGATGCGCCGCTGGTGCGTGCGCTCATGGGTGCCGTCGACCCCGCGACCGGTCGCCAGTTGACCGACGACGAGATCCGCGACGAACTGATCGTCTTCATCAGTGCCGGTCACGACACCACCGCGACGACCATGGCGTACGCACTGTGGCAGCTCGGCAGGCATCCCGAGCTCCAGGACAGGCTTCGGGCGGAGGTCGACGCGATCGGGAATCGGCAACTGACCCCGGACGACGTACCGAGTCTGGGGTACACCGTTCAGGTGCTCCACGAGGCGCTTCGGCTCTGTCCACCTGGCGCAGCGAACGCGCGACTGCTGACCAAGGACATCGAGGTGGACGGTTACCGGGCGAGGGCCGGCTCGATGGTGACCGTCGGCGTGTACGCCCTTCAGCGCGACCCTCGGCTCTGGGAACGGGCGGCGGAGTTCGACCCCGACCGGTTCCGTCCCGAGCACGCGAAGACCATCGACCGCTGGCAGTACCTGCCCTTCGGGGCGGGGCCGCGGACCTGCGTTGGCGACCACTTCGCGATGCTCGAACTCGCGCTTGCCTTGGCGACCATCGTCCGCACGGTCGAAATCCGCTCCACGCAAGAGGAATTCGCCATGGCGACGCCGTTCACGACGGTGGCGGATGGACCGGTCCCGGCGCGGGTGACCCGCAGACCCGCCTACACGACGGAGAACGCCGTTGGCAACGCGGTGCGGCCCGTGAGCGCCGACAACACGGTCTCACCCTGACCCAGCGCCACGCCGACGCGCGTGGCCAACACCGCGGCCTCCACCAAGACCTCCTCGGGCATCGCGAAGTCGACGCCCGTCGCACTTGCGATGTCGAGCCCGTGCACGGCCATCTCGAACGTCCGGGTGGGGAGGTAGGAGCTCAACCGGATGCCGACGCCGCCGATGACGGCGATCAGCGGATCGTCCACCGCGTCTAGGTCGTCGAGCGCCTGCGCAGCGAGTTGGTCGACGGTGGCCGCCGGATCGTCGCCCAACTCGCGGCCCGCCTGGCGACCGCGTTCGGTGACTGCCTCGGCGCCCGCCTTGGACGCGAAATCCCTTGCGTATACGTAGTATTCGGCTGGACCGGCGAGGTCTTCGCGTTCGGCCGTGGTGCGCACATAGGTGCTGACCGTGATCAACGATCGGGACGCATGCCCGACCAGCGAACGCAGGTCCCACTCGCCAAGGCCACGCCCATCCCACTTCGACTCGGGGATGTCGCGCACCAGCGCGGCGAATGCCGTTGCCGCCGAGGCGAATGTCTCCCTGGTCACGACGCGGAGATCTCGTCCCAGCCCTCGACCGACTCCGGGCTGCGCGGGGCCGGTCCGACGTAGATGGCCGACGGGCGAACCAGCTTGCCGAGCCGCTTCTGCTCCAGGATGTGCGCACACCACCCCGCGCTCCTGCTGCAGGTGAACATCGCGGGCATCATCTTGGGCGGCACCTTGGCGAAGTCGAGTATGACCGCCGCCCAGAACTCGACGTTGGTCTCGATCGCGCGGTCCGGCCGCCGTTCCCGCAGCTCGGCCAGTGCGGCCTGCTCCAGCGCGGCGGCTACCTCGAAGCGCGGCGCCTGCAGTCGCTTGGCCGTGGCGCGCAGCACCCGGGCCCGCGGGTCCTCGGCGCGGTACACGCGGTGGCCGAACCCCATCAACTTGTCGTTGCGGTCGAGTACGTCCTTGACGACGGCGCGGGCATCGCCGGTGCGCTCGACCTCGTCGACCATCGGAAGCACCCGGGCAGGAGCGCCGCCGTGCAGTGGCCCGCTCATCGCGCCGACCGCACCGGACAGCGCGGCGGCCACGTCCGCCCCGGTGGAGGCGATCACGCGCGCGGTGAACGTCGATGCATTCATGCCGTGCTCGGCCGCGGTCACCCAGTAGGCGTCGATGGCCTCGACGTGCCTGGGGTCGGGATCGCCATGCCATCGCATCATGAATCGCTCTGTCACGGTTGTGCATTCGTCGATGTTGCGTTGAGGCACGGCCGGCTGGTGGATGCCGCGGGCGGACTGCGCCACGTACGAAAGGGCCATCACCGACGCCCGGGCGAGCTGATCGCGCGCGGTCGGTTCATCGATGTCGAGGATCGGGGGATACCCCCAGATCGGGGCGAGCATGGCCAGGCCCGCCTGCACGTCGACCCGAACGTCG
>JAOPVF010000413.1 GCA_025963195.1 Mycobacterium sp.
CTTCGCGGAAAAGATGCCTATCGGTCGATAGTCGCCTATCGTCCGATAGGACACGACGAACCGACCTTGGAGGAACCGTGAAGAAGACCGTCCTCGCCGGCGTCATCGCGGGCGCAGCAGTGCTCGCCCTGTCCGGCTGTTCGTCGTCGGGGGAGTCGACGCCCGCGCCCACCGGTCCCGCGAAGGTCGCCCCGCCTGCGATCCTGCAGGCAGGCACGCTCAAGATCTGCGCACCCAACGACGGCACGCCGCCGAGCGTCTACCACGACGAGACCGGCGCGCTGGTGGGCAGCGAGGTCGACCTCGGCAAGGCGATCGCCGCGCAACTTGGCCTCAAACCCGACTACGTCCAGTCCGCCTTCGCCGCGGTCATCCCCACGTTGCAGGCCAAGCAGTGCGACGTGATCATGGCCCAGCTCTACATCAAGCCGGAACGCGAAAAGGTCGTCGACTTCGTGCCGTACCTGTACTCGGGCACCGGCATCGCGGTGTCGAAGCAACGCCCAGCCGACATCACCGGAATGGACGACAGCCTGTGCGGCAAGAAGGTGATGGTCGCCGTCGGGACCACGGCCGAATCGCTGTCGCAGGAGCAGTCCGACAAGTGCACGGCCGCAGGCAAGCCGTCGATCGACATCAACCGCAACAACCACGCCGACGTGTCGATCCAGCAGGTGCAGAACGGGCAGGTCGATGCCTACCTCGACACGGCGGAGACGCTCGGCTACTACGCCACCAAGACCGGTGCGCAGATCCAGATGGCGGGCCAACCGTTCGGCACCATCAAGATCGGCGCGGCGACGCTGAAGGGAAACACCGAGCTGCAGAACGCGATTGCGCAGGCACTGAGCGAGCTCGAGAGCAACGGGACCTACGCGAAGATCATCGCCCAGTGGGGTCAGACCGACCTCAGCATTCAGAAGTGATCGACGGTCATGCAATTCGATTGGCAGTTCTTCTCGAAGGCCTTGTTCACACCGAGTGAGCCGTTCCTCAATGGCCTGGTCCTCACCATCGTGATCTCGGTGGTGGCGATGGTACTGGCCATCCTGGCCGGTCTGGTCGTCGCACTCATGCGGCGCTCCCGGTTCGCGGCGCTGCGCTGGTGCGCCGGGGTCTACATCTGGGTGATCCGTGGGACCCCGCTGCTGGTGCAACTGGTGCTCATCTACACCGGTCTTGCGGCCGTCGGCCTCTACCAGTTCCAGGACGTCTCGCTGCTCGGCATGTCGCTGAAGGCCGCTGTGCAAGCCGCGATCATCGGACTGATGATCAACGAGAGCGCCTACATCGCCGAAATCATCCGTGCCGGATTGGATTCCGTGCCGAAGGGCCAGTTCGAGGCGGCGGCAGCGATCGGGATGAAGCCGGCCAAGGTGATGCGATGGATCATCATGCCGCAGGCACTGCGCGTCATGGTCCCGCCGCTTGGGAACTCGTTCAACGGAATGATGAAGACGACCTCGGTGCTGTCCGTCATCGGCGTCAGCGAGATGTTCCTCGTCACCCAGTCGATCAGCTCGTACACCTTCCACACCTTCGAGATCTTCATCGTCGCAGCGATCTACTACCTTGCGCTGACTACGATCTGGACGTTCATCCAGGCGTACATCGAGACCCGGTTGGCGCGCCAACTGGGCATCGAGCAGCGGATCCCGATCACCCAGCGGCTTCTCGGCACGCGTCGCGCCGCACTGGCTCTCCAACCGCAGGGATGACGACCATGAACCTGAAGGAATCGCCCATGAGTGCCACCGCGGAATCGACGGCGCCCATCGTGTCGGTACGCGACGCGTGCTGCACCCTGGGCGGCCGCAAGGTCCTCGACAACGTCTCGCTCGACGTCATGCGAGGCCAGGTGGTGGTGCTGATCGGCCCGTCCGGCGCGGGCAAGACCACGCTGCTGCGGTCGCTGAACCACCTGGAACGAGTCCACAGTGGCTCGATCCTTGTCGACGGCATGCCGATCGGTCACCGCGACCTCACCAGCGGCAAGAAGGTGGGCACCACCGAGCTCGCCCGACGCCGCAGCCAGATCGGCTTCGTCTTCCAGCATTTCAACCTGTTCCCGCACATGACGGCCGCCGAGAACGTCTGGAACGGTCCGGTCCGGGTGCTTGGTACGCCCAAGGACGAGGCCCGTCGGAATGCGTTGGCACTACTCGAGCGCGTCGGTCTCGGCGACAAGGCCGAGTCACGCCCAAGCCAGCTCTCCGGCGGGCAGCAACAACGCGTCGCCATTGCGCGAGCACTTGCCATGCGGCCCAAGGTGATGCTGTTCGACGAGCCCACCAGTGCGCTGGACGTCGAGATGGTCGGCGAGGTGCTGGCGGTCATGCGCGAGCTCGCCCGTGACCACATGACGATGGTCGCCGTCACCCACGAGATGCGGTTCGCCCGGGAGGTCGCCGACCGCATCGTCGTGATGGATGCCGGGCGGATCATCGAGGACGCCCCGCCCGATCAGTTGTTCAGCAACCCGCAACACGAGCGCACCAAGACGTTCCTGTCTACCATCGCCTGACCAGAGCAAGGAGTCACCAAACCGTGCCCAGTTCCTTCACCGGAGCGCTTGCCACACCCCACGCACTGGCCACCGAGGCCGGAGTGCGCGCTTACCGCGACGGCGGCAACGCGATCGACGCGGCGATCGCCGCCGCTGCGGTGCTCACCGTCGTGTACCCGCACAACGTCGCACTGGGCGGTGATCTCATTGCGCTCGTCAGCACGCCGGATGGAAACGTTCGGTGTGTCAACGCCTCTGGGTGGGCGGGTGCCGCGGTCGACGCAGCAGGCCTGCGGGCCAGGCACGGCAGCCGGCTGTCCGCACGTGGCGCCGACGCGGTGACCGTGCCCGGCGGTGTCCGCGGCTGGGAGGCGTTGCGCCGCTTCGGCGCCCGCCTCTCCTGGGAGCGCACCCTGGCGGACGCGGAGGCCACCGCAAGGGCGGGAGCGCCGGTGGCGCCGTCCCTGGCCAGCCACATCGCCGACCCGGAGAATGCCGATCTGGTCGGCACCGAGGACTTCGACAGGGTGTTCCGTGCCGGTGGCAGGTTCCTGAGCGAGGGGGACGCCTTCGTTCAGCCTGCGCTGGCGGATACCTTCGCCAAGCTCAGGCGGAGCGGGCCCGACGAGTTCTATTCCGGCGAGGTCGCCCAACGGATCGTCGGATACCTGCGCTCGCGCGGATCATCCTTGAGCGCTGATGATTTCGCGGCGTTCCAGCCCGAGACGCCTGCGCCGATCTCGTTGGAATTCCGTGGCCTGACGGTGTTGACCAGTCCGCCGAACACACACGGTTTCCTGCTGCTGCGGGCTCTGCGAGCAGTCGACGAGCTCGGCATCGACGACCCGCTGGGGCGCGGGTTGGGCACGCTGATGCGGGTCTTCCACCGCGGCAATGCGTTACGTGCCGACCACCTCGCCGACCCTCGGTACGCGCACGTGGACGTGACCGCGCTTGTCGACGATGGGCTCGGCGAGACGACGGAACTGGTTGGAGCGCAGGCCGAGCGGGCGCCGGTGCCGCACGGTGACACGGTCGGAGTGGCCGCAGTCGACGGCGACGGCTATGCGGTGTCGTTGATCCAGAGCGTCTACGACGCCTTCGGCTCTGGGCTCATCGACCCGGACACCGGCATTCTGTTTCACAACCGCGGAACGGGTTTCTCTCTCGACGCCGCATCGCCGAACGTCATCGCGCCACGCAAGCGCCCCGCGCACACCCTGATGCCCGCTATGACGACCTACCAAGGCGTGCCTCGACACGTGCTGGCGACGATGGGCGGGCAGGGCCAACCGCAGATCCTCGCGCAAGTGCTGCTGCGCCAGGTCGGCGGTGAGACGGCAGAGGCTGCGGTCAGTGCACCGCGCGCGATCGTCGGGCGGCAGGCAGATGGCGCCACGGTCGATTCGGTGACCGTGGAGGCCGACATGCCAGCGGTGGCCTTCGAGTCCATCGGCCACGCCGGCTTGGTGGCATCCAGAGTGGGGGCACACACCGAGTCGCTCGGGCACGCCAACGTCGTCGTCGTCGACCCCGACGGCTCGATGACGGCAGCCTCGGATCCCCGTTCGGACGGCGCCGCGGTCGTCGTGCACTACCCGCGAATGACCATGCCCCAAGAATGACCACACCCCAAGGATGACCACGCCCTAAGACTCTTCGAGCCGACCGAGCCCGCGCCCGTCTGGGTGCGGGCTCGTTGGCGTGCCAGCCCCAAACTCACAGGAAATGACCCCGCCGCCGGTATTGACAGTCGTCGGCGCGCAGGAGAGCATTGAGTTGCTTATTACGGTACACGTTGCGCCATGCGCACCAAAGGGAGGCCGCGTGCGTCAGCCGAAGGTCGTCATCATCGGAGCCGGCGTCGTGGGAGCGTCGCTGGCCGACGAGATCACCGAGCGCGGATGGACCGACGTGACGGTCCTCGACCGCGGGCCACTGTTCTCGACGGGCGGCTCCACGTCGCACGCACCGGGACTGGTGTTCCAGACCAATGCGTCCAAGACCATGACCGAGTTCGCCGCCTACACCGTCGAGAAGTTCTCGTCGCTGGGCGCCTTCAACGCGGTCGGGGGACTCGAGGTCGCGACGACCCCCGAGCGCTGGACCGATCTGCATCGCAAGTCGGGCTGGGCGCGGTCATGGGGCGTCGAAGGAAGGCTGCTCGACACCGACGAATGCCTGAACATCTACCCGCTGCTGGACCGGGACCGGGTTCTCGGCGGATTCCACACTCCCGCAGACGGTTTGGCAATGGCCGTGCGTGCGGTCGAGGCGCAGGCAGCCCGCGCGACGGCACAAGGGGCCCGCTTCCTCGGCGGTCAAGAAGTCGCAGAAGTCATCAATCAGAATGGTCGCGTCACCGGGGTGCGCACCGTCGCCGGCGACGTGTTCGACGCCGACGTGGTGGTATCCGCCGTCGGGTTCTGGGGCGCCCAGTTGGCCGCCAGCGTTGGTCTGACGGTGCCGCTCGTGCCCATGGCGCATCAGTACGCGAAGACCGGCCAGGTGCCAGGGCTGGTGTCCGACGACACCGGGGACGGCGCGCGGTTGCCCATCCTGCGTCACCAGGACGAGGATCTCTACTACCGCGAGCACGGCGACCGGATCGGGATCGGCTACTACGGGCACCGCCCGATGCCGATCGAGATGGACACGCTCCTGCAGGACACCGCAGGCGAGGCGATGCCCTCGATGCTGCCGTTCACCGACGACGACTTCGCTCCCGCGTGGACCGCGAGCACCGCTCTGCTGCCGGTGCTCGGGGACGCCAAGGTCGAGGAGGGCTTCAACGGCATCTTCTCGTTCACCCCCGACGGCTTCTCGATCATGGGCGAACACCGCGAGCTCGGTGGGTTCTGGGTCGCCGAGGCGGTGTGGGTCACCCACTCCGCGGGCGTCGCGAAGGCGATGGCCGAATGGATCGTGGACGGCGCGCCAGGCATGGACGTGCACGAATGCGATCTGTACCGGTTCGAAAAGGCCGCGCTCAGCCCTGCTTTCATCAACCGCACCAGTGCGCAGGCGTTCGTCGAGGTCTACGACATCCTGCACCCGCACCAGTACCGCGACGAGCCGCGCAATCTGCGGGTCAGCCCGTTCAATCAGCGTGAGCGCGACCTCGGCGCGTTCTTCTTCGAGGTCCGGTGCTGGGAACGCCCCGCCTGGTACGAGGCCAACGCCCCGCTGCTGGCGGCGCTGCGGGAGCAGGGGCTCGATGTGCCAAACCGCGATGACTGGTCGGCTCGGTTCTACTCGCCGATCTCGATCGCCGAGGCGCGGTGGACCCGTGAGCACGTCGCGTTCTACGACATGACACCGCTGACGCGCTACGAGGTCGCGGGGCCCGGTGCTGTCGACTTCCTCCAACGCCTGACCTCCAACAACGTCGCCAAGAGCGTCGGGTCGGTCACCTACACGCTGCTGCTCGACGAGAATGGCGGCGTCAGAAGCGATCTCACGGTCGCACGGCTGGCACCCGACCTCTTTCAGGTGGGCGCCAACGGCCCGCTGGACTTCGACTGGTTCAGCAGACAGCTGCCCGGCGATGGCACCGTCACCGTGCGCGACGTCACCGGCGGTACGTGCTGCGTCGGCGTCTGGGGCCCGAGGGCACGGGACCTGGTGCAGCCGCTGTGCCCCGACGACCTGTCCAACGAATCGTTCAAGTACTTCCGCGCGCTGCAAACCCAGATCGGTTCCGTCCCGGTCACGATGATGCGGGTGTCCTACGTCGGTGAGCTCGGCTGGGAGATCTACACCACGGCCGAATGCGGTGCCGCGCTGTGGGATCTGCTGTGGGAGGCGGGACGACCCCACCAGGCGATCGCTGCCGGACAGATCGCCTTCAACAGCCTGCGGATGGAGAAGGGCTACCGCGCGTGGGGCAGCGACATGACCGCCGAGCACACGCCGGCCGCCGCAGGCATCGACTTCGCGGTCCGGATGGCGAAGGAGGACTTCGTCGGCAAGCGCGCGCTGGAAGAGTCCCCACCGCCGGCAACGATGTTGCGCAGCATCGTTTTCGACGCCCCCGAAGCCGTCGTGCTGGGCAAGGAGCCGGTGTCGGTCGGAGGGACGACGGTCGGCTACGTCACCAGCGCGGGGTACTCGGCCACCATCGGCCGCAGCATCGCCTACGCCTGGCTGCCCGCCGATCTGGGTCCAGGCGCGGAGGTCGAGGTCGACTACATGACGACGACATTCACCGCCAAGGTGCACGCCGAACCGGTGGTGGACCCCGAGATGTCACGGATCCGGAGGTAGCGGCCCGATGGCGGAGAGCTACGACGTCATCATCATCGGCCTCGGCGGCATGGGCAGTGCTGCGGCCTACCATCTGGCCCGGCGGGGTCAACGGGTGCTCGGGCTGGAGAAGTTCACGCCGGCGCACGACAAGGGATCGAGCCACGGCGGGTCGCGGATCATCCGCCAGTCCTACTTCGAGGATCCCGCGTACGTGCCACTTTTGTTGCGCGCCTACGAGCTGTGGGAAGGCCTTGCGCAGGACTCCGGGCAGGAGGTCTACCGCATCACCGGCGGGCTGTTCCTCGGCCCGCCGGACTGCCTGACCGTCGAGGGAAGCCTGCGGGCCAGCCAGGAGTGGTCACTGCCGCACGACGTGCTCGATGCCGCGCAGATCCGCAGTCGGTTCCCGAATTTCACGCCGCAGTCCGGCGACGTCGGGCTGTACGAGGCCAAGGCGGGGTTCGCGCGTCCGGAGATGACGGTCGCCGCGCATCTCGACCTCGCCGCGCGTGTTGGTGCGACGCTGCGCTTCGGCGAAGAGGTTCAGGGATGGTCGGAGACGGCGACGGGCGTGACGGTCACGACCGCCGCAGGCACGTACACGGCGGGCCAGCTGGTGATCTGCCCCGGTGCGTGGGCGCCCCAGCTGCTGGCCGAGTTGGGCATCCCGATCACCGTGGAGCGCCAGGTGCTGTACTGGCTGGACCCCGTTGGCGGGACTGCGCCCTTCGAAGACCAGCCCATCTTCATCAACGAAAACGCCAACGGCATGCAGATTT
>JAOPVF010000576.1 GCA_025963195.1 Mycobacterium sp.
GTGATCCTGCGGGTCGGGCATCTGCGCAATTGCGAGTACGAACTTCAGCAGCACCGTCGGCTGGCACGCAGCCGCGGCGTCGATGCCGACCTGCAGGCGAAGATCTTCGAGGGCCCCGATGCCGAGGGGCTGACCGACCGCCAGCGGGTGCTCGTCACCGCGACCGATGAATTCGTCGTCACCCGATCGGTGTCACCCGAGACGTGGGCGGCCCTGTCGAGTCACCTCGACCGACCCCGGCTCATCGAATTCTGCATGCTGGCCGGTCATTACGACATGTTGGCGGCCACCATCGCCACGCTGCAGGTTCCGCTGGACTTCCCCGACTAGCCCTACAGGTAGGTGACGCCGAGCACGCACAGCGTCAGCAGCACCGGGGAGATCGGCAGGCACCACAGGAACGCGGCCTTCGCGGATGCCTTGCGCCGGTGGTAGATCCAGCCAAACCAGCCGAGGACCACGCCGAGCACCAGGCATACGGCCGAGATGACCAACACCCAGGCATTCACCGTCGTGGTCGCGACCGCGAAGGAGATGGCGACCAGCCACAGGATGTGACCGATGAGCAGCCCGCCGATCCCGGCGACGACGTTCGCTCTCAAAAGTTGATCATGTGTCCGGCGAGGCCGTGGAAGCACTCTTGCAGCGCTTCGGACAGCGTCGGATGGGTGTGCACGTTGCGGGCGAGCTCGTTGACCGTGAGGTCCCACTTCTGTGCCAGCGTCAGCTCGGGTAGCAGTTCGGAGACGTCGTGCCCGATCAGGTGCCCGCCAAGCAGCTCGCCGTACTTGGCGTCGGCGATCAGCTTGACGAAGCCTCCCGGCTCACCGAGTCCATGTGCCTTGCCGTTCGCGGTGAAGGGGAACTTCGCGACCTTGACGTCGTAACCTTCTTCGCGGGCCTGCTCCTCGGTGAGTCCGAAGCTGGCGACCTGCGGCTGACAGAACGTCGCGCGCGGCATCATCCGGTAGTCGCCGAGCGCCAAAGTCTCGGCGCCTGCAATGGTTTCGGCTGCGACAACACCCATGGCCTCGGCCACGTGGGCCAGTTGCAGCTTGCCACAGACGTCACCGATCGCATAGATGTGCGGCACGTTGGTGTGCATGTAGTCGTCGATGGCGATGGCCTTGCGATCGGTGAGTTCGACGCCGGCCTTGTCCAACCCGAATCCCTCGACGTTGGGCCCGAAGCCGATGGCCTGCAGCACCTTGTCGGCCTTGAGCTCCTCGGACTTGCCGTCCTTGGAGACGGTCACCGTCACCGTCGACCCGTCGTCTTGGATCGACTCGACCTTGGTACCGGTCAGGATCTTCACACCGAGCTTCTTGTACGCCTTCTCGATCTCCTTGGAGACCTCGGCGTCCTCGTTCGGCAGCGCGCGGGGCAGGAACTCGACGATCGTGACGTCGACGCCGTAGTTCTTCAGCACGTAGGCGAACTCCATGCCGATGGCCCCTGCGCCGGCGATGATGATCGACCCGGGGAGGTCGCGGCTCAGGATCTGCTTCTCGTACGTGACGACGTTCTCCGAGAGCGACGTGCCGGGCACCAGACGGGTGCTGCTGCCCGTGGCGATGATGGCGTTGTCGAACTCCACCTCTTCGGTGCCGCCCTCGTTCAGGTCGACCTCGATGCTGTTGGGTCCGGTGAACTTTCCGTACCCGTGGATCTCGGTGATCTTGTTCTTCTTCATCAGGAAGTGCACGCCGGCCACGCGGCCGTCGGCGACCTTGCGGCTGCGGTCGAAGGCGACGCCGAAGTCGAACGTCGCCTCCCCGACGATGCCGAACTGCTTGGCTTCCTTGGTGAAGATGTGCGCCAGCTCGGCGTTGCGCAGCAGGGCCTTGCTCGGGATGCAACCGACGTTGAGGCAGACGCCACCCCAGTACTTCGGTTCGATGATGGCGGTATTCAGCCCGAGCTGGGCCGCGCGAATGGCTGCGACATATCCGCCGGGACCTGCTCCGAGAACGACGACGTCATAGTGAGTCACGCCCCTACCCTAGTAGTCCCGGCGCAGGTGCTAGCGGTCGATCCATTGAAAGGCGTAGGCGCCGTAGAGGGCGGCTGCGGCGGCGGTCGATGCCAGCGGAGCGGACATCAGGGCGATCGCGGCAGCGGACACCAGCGGCTTGTTCTGCACCATCGCGGCGAGCAGGCCGGCAACCGTGCAGGCGACGAGATAGACCAGCAGCACGAACACCGGCCAGGTCTTGTCCACCGACTGGAACCACCACTCGTAGGTGGCCAGACCGATGACCGCCGCGACCGTCCAAACGCCTGCCACGACCAGCGCGAACATCCAGCGCTTGAGGTACTGGTTGGTGCCGGGGACCAATTCGGGTGCGACGAAAGGGGTCGGCTGGGGACACCTCCCGCTTGCGGGGGACGGTCCCGACGGGTTCTCGGTCGGGGGCTCGGTCGCGGTGATGGGCTGCGCCTCGATCGCGCCGGTGTCGAACAGTGGCGTCCAGTGCGCCGTGGGCTCTCCGGTCTGAAGTTCAGGCACCCGACACCACCTGCATTGCAACCAGCGCGCTAAACCACCCAGGGGCCAGGGCCAACACGAATGCACCGAACGTGGTGATCCACCGGTGTCCGGAGAACAGGATCAGCAGCATGCCGATGGCGCTGGGCAGCCCAACCACGACGGCGATCACGACGTCCGGCCGAATGCTGGCGGTCACCACCAGTGTGGATCCGATGCCTGCGAGAAAGCCGCCCGCGGCGCCGACCAACATCGCACTTGTCAGCAGCCACGCCCGCGGGAGCGGAATCACCCCTCCACGGTAACGCGGCGATCGGCCGCTACGGCTGTACGCCCGCGGCGTGCCGTCGCGGTATCGGGCAGGCATCTTCGGCCTGCGCGACCACGTGCGTCCCGGTTTCGGCAGGGCGCGCGCCCTCGGCGTACTGCTCGCCGGTCACCGGTGGATGCTCGGTCAGCTCGGCGTTCTCGGCGTCGGTGAACGCGCGGCCGCGGGAAAGGAACCGCACGCCCTCCGGCGATTCGAGGCTGAATCCGCCGCCGCGGCCGGGCACCACGTCAATGACGAGTTGCGTGTGCTTCCACGCGTCGAACTGGGGACCGGAGATCCAGACCGGGACGCCGTCATCGCCGACGTCGAGGATCGACAGCAGCACGTCACGGTCGCCGACGATGAAGTCACCGTCGGGGTAGCACATGGGCGAGGACCCGTCGCAGCAGCCGCCGGACTGGTGGAACATCACGGCGCCATGGCGGTCCTGCAGCCGGCGCAGCAGGTCGGCAGCGGCAGAGGTGATCAGCGCTCGGCTCGTGGGGGTCATGAGCTCCCATCTACGGGTGTAACACCGCTCACACTACGCGTGACCAGCACAATGGTCTCCGTGGATTCAGACCCCCATCTTTGGCTCGAGGACATCACCGGCGACGACGCACTGCAGTGGGTGGAGGCGCACAACGAGCCGACGCTGGCCGATCTCGACGGTGAGCGCTTCCAGCAGATGCGCGCCGAAGCGCTCGAGGTGCTCGACACCGACAGCCGCATTCCCTACGTCCGGCGTCGTGGCGAGTATTTGTACAACTTCTGGCGCGACGCGGCCAACCCGCGCGGGCTGTGGCGTCGCACCACGCTCGACGGTTACCGCACCGCGGATCCCGAGTGGGACGTGCTGATCGACGTTGACCAGCTGGCGGCCGACGACGACGAGAACTGGGTGTGGGCGGGCGCCGACGTCATCGACCCCGATCTGACCCTGGCGCTCATCGGGTTGTCGCGGGGCGGCTCCGACGCCTCCGTGGTGCGTGAATTCGACATGCGGACAAGGAAGTTCGTCGCCGGCGGCTTCGAGCTACCGGAGGCCAAGACCGACGTCACCTGGCAGGACGCAGACACCGTCATCGTCGGCACGGACTTCGGCCCTGGTTCGCTGACCGACTCCGGCTACCCGCGGATCACCAAGCGGTGGAAGCGCGGGGAGCCGCTGGCCGAGGCCGAGACGTTGTTCGCCGGAGAGGTTTCCGACGTCAGCGTTGGCGCGGGGTTCGACCCCACCCCCGGGTTCGAGCGGCTGCTCGTTTCACGGGCCGTCGACTTCTTCAACAGCGAGCGCTACGAGCTGCGCGGCGGCGAGCTGATCAAGATCGAGGTGCCCACCGACGCGGGCACGTCGATCCACCGCGAGTGGTTGCTGATCCGGCCCCGCACCGATTGGACGGTGGGCGCGACGACGTACCTCGCCGGATCGCTGCTGGCCGCCAAGTACGACGAATTCCTCTCGGGGACAGTGAATTTGACGGTGGTCTTCGAGCCAGACGAGCACACCAGCCTGGAGAGCTACACGTGGACGCGCGACCGCCTGGTGCTCGTCACGCTGGTCGACGTGTCGAGCCGGCTCGAAGTCGTCACCCCCGGAACCTGGCAGCGCGAGCCGATTCGGGGCGTTCCGCCGAACACCAACACGGTGATCGTCGACGCCGACGAGTACGGCGACGAGATCTTCTTGGACTCCAGCGGCTTCGACACCCCGTCGCGACTGCTCTGGGGTCGCGTCGGCGAGGAGGTCGTCGAGGTCAAGAGCGCTCCAGCGTTCTTCGACGCGTCCGACGTCGAGGTGAAGCAGCACTTCGTTGCGTCGGCCGACGGCACGATGATCCCCTACTTCGTTGTCGGGCATCGGGATTCCTCCGGGCCCGGCAAGACGTTGCTCGGCGGCTACGGCGGCTTCGAGAACTCCAGCACGCCCGGGTACGGCGGCGTGCTCGGCAGGCTGTGGTTGACCCGCGGCGGGACCTACGTGCTGGCCAACATCCGCGGCGGTGGTGAGTACGGGCCACGCTGGCACACTCAGGCGATGCGGGAGGGCCGCCATCTCGTCGACGAAGACTTCGCCGCCGTGGCAAGGGATCTCGTCGACCGCGGCATCACGACGGTCGATCAGCTCGGCGCCCAGGGCGGCAGCAACGGTGGGCTGCTGATGGGGATCATGCTGACCAAGTACCCCGAACTGTTCGGTGCGCTGGTGTGCAGCGTCCCGTTGCTCGACATGAAGCGCTACCACCTACTGCTCGCGGGCGCTTCCTGGGTCGCGGAGTACGGCGACCCGGACAATCCGGACGATTGGGAGTTCATCTCCAAGTATTCGCCGTACCAACACGTCTCGGCGGACCGCAGCTACCCTCCCGTGTTGATCACCACGTCGACCCGCGACGACAGGGTGCACCCCGGCCATGCCAGGAAGATGACGGCGGCGCTCGAGGCGCTCGGTCAGCCGGTGCAGTACTACGAGAACGTCGAGGGCGGGCACGCCGGTGCGGCCGACAATGCCCAGACGGCATTTCGATCGGCACTGATCTACGAGTTCCTACACCGCGTGCTCGGCGAGTCACGATGAGCACGCTGTCCCTGTACGTCTTCTATGCCGCATTGGCGATCCTGCTGGTCGGTCTCCTGTCGCCGGGGTGGGACACGCCCCGGACGCCGAAGCGAGCAATGAAGCGCCGCATCTACTGGACGGCAACCATCGTCGGCGCGATCGTCGCGTTCATCGCCGGCCTACCCGACCTTCAGAGTTCCATCGCGTTCGTCGCAATGTGCTTCGTCCTGATGGGCGGCTGGGCCTACTTCCGGACGCCGAACATCAAGGTCAATGGCCAGATCTGGGCGGCCTATCCCCCGAATCGCGAACCGGATCCACCGCCTCCAGGCGACGGCTGAGGTCAGTCGGTCATGCTCCGCACCGTCTCCTGGAACGCCGCGGTGGTGAAGCAGTTCGGTTCCGCGAATTCCTCCATCGTGATGGTGGCGTCCCAGGATGCGTCGGCCGCCTGCCGCAGCAGCGGTTTCGCCATGGCGAGCGCATGCGGTGCCAGCGCGGCGATGCGGTCACACCACCGGTCGGCAGCGGCCATCAGCTCGGTCGGCGCGACGACCTCCTGCACCAATCCCAATTCGAGCGCGCGACGCGCGTCGATCGGCACTCCGCCCGCGAAGAAGGCGAAGGCCCCCTGGTAGCCGAGCCGTCGGGTCAGCGCCCAGGAGGTGCCGACCTCGGGCAGCAGACCGAGACGACCGAAGGCAGGCACGATCAGCGCGTCTTCGGAGGCAAGCACGACGTCGCAGGTCAGCGCCCAGGCCAGGCCGACCCCCGCGGCCGGCCCGTTGATCGCGGCCACGAATGCGGTGTCGCTGCGGGCGATCAGCCTTGCCATGCCGCCGAATTCGTAGCGGATCCAGCGCCAGATGTCGGTGGTGCCCTCGGCGTCGGAGAGATGGTCCTGGGCCAGCCGCATCATCTTCAGGTCCCCGCCTGCACTGAAACCTCGCCCGCCACCGGTGAGCACCACCGTGCGGATCGCGGGGTCGGCGGCCAGCTCGACGATGGCCGCCTTCGCCTGGACGACCAGCGGCGCGCTCAGGACGTTCAGCCGCTCCGGTTCGTCGAGGGTGACGATCGCGGAGTCGTCCCGCCGTTGGACGTCGACGAAGCGCTCCGTGGCGGTCTCACCCTGGCGCAGTAGTTCCCGATAGACACTCATTCGTCCTCCTCGTCGGACTCGACGCCTAGTGATCGCCATGCGGCGTCGGCCAGCAGCGCGGTTTCGGTGCGCAACGAGCCCCGCCGCCCGCGCGCAAGCCATAGGCGTGCCAGTTCCTGGCTGGGTCCGAGCCACAGCGCGTAGACGACGTCGAAGGACAGTGTGCGGATCTCGCCCGCCTCGACGTGTCGACGCAACCAGGTTTCGACTTCGTCGAAGAACGGACCGTTGAGATCGCGCAGCTCGGCGCTCGCAGCACGCCGAACGTCGGCGCCCGCGATCTCGAACAGAAATTGCGCGCGGTCGGGATGGCCTCGCACCCAACGCATGTGCGCCCGCACCGCCGACCGGATGCCTTCCGCCGCGTCGCGGGACCGGTCAAGAGCGGCGACGAACTCGGCCTGGTAGTCGCGGAGTGCATCGACGTAGACAGCAGCAGCGATGCCCTCCTTGCTGCCGAACCGGTGATACAGCGAGCCGACACTGGCACCAGAGCGGGTGCGCACCTCCTCCACCGAGGCAGCGTCGACGCCGGACTCGAGGAACACTTCGAGTGCCGCGTCGAGAATCGCACGCCGCCTCGTATCGGGCAGCGGGTCGGTGCGGACCATCTCCAGAATCTAATTCTAGAATTTGGTTCTAGTCAATTGTCGTGCCGAAGCCAGGCAGACTCGTGTACATGCCGACAGACTTCGAGACCCTGCTCTACAAGACCGAGCCGCCCGTCGCCACCATCACACTCAATCGGCCCGACCAGCTCAACACCATCGTGCCGCCGATGCCCGACGAGATCGAGGCGGCGATCGGGCTGGCCGAGCGCGACCCGCAGATCAAGGTCATCGTGCTGCGCGGCGCCGGGCGGGCGTTCTCCGGCGGTTACGACTTCGGGGGCGGCTTCCAGCACTGGGGCGAGGCCATGAACACCGACGGCCGCTGGGATCCTGGCAAGGACTTCGCCATGGTCTCGTCCCGCGAGACCGGACCCACGCAGAAGTTCATGGCGATCTGGCGGGCGTCGAAGCCGGTGATCGCCCAGGTGCACGGCTGGTGCGTGGGCGGCGCGAGTGATTACGCGCTGTGCGCCGACATCGTGATCGCCAGCGACGACGCCGTCATCGGCACGCCGTACAGCCGGATGTGGGGTGCGTATCTCACCGGCATGTGGCTCTACCGCCTGAGTCTTGCCAAGGCGAAGTGGCACTCGCTGACCGGAGAACCGCTGACCGGTGTCGAGGCTGCGGCCGTCGAGTTGATCAACGAATCGGTGCCGTTCGAGCGCCTTGAGACCAGGGTTGCGGAGGTGGCGGCCAAGCTGTCCCGAATTCCACTGTCCCAGTTAAGAGCTCAGAAACTTATCGTCAACCAGGCCTATGAGAACATGGGCCTGGCCTCCACCCAGACGCTCGGTGGAATCCTCGACGGGCTGATGCGCAACACCCCAGAGGCGTTGGAGTTCATCGACGTTGCGGGCAATGACGGAGTGCGCGCTGCGGTCGAGCGCCGGGACGGGCCGTGGGGCGATTACAGCCAGGGACCGCCGGAACGTCGTCCGGATCCTTCGCACGTGATCGAGCCCTAGTCACGCCTGCTCAGCAGACCTCCGAGCATCGAGACCACCACACCCAACAACACCAGCGCGCCACCCGCCGCCAGCGTCAGGTTGAGCCACTGGTGCAGGCTGCCCTCCGCGTGGCCCACCATCGCCTGGGCGATGTCGCGGATGTCGCCGGTGGTCTGGTTGAGTGCGCGCTCGACGTAGCGCTGCGCCACCTCGATGCCCGCCCAGCCGGCGGCCCCGACGATGAGCGCCGAAACACCCAAGGCCCCAAGCGCTTTGCCCCGTGAACGCGCGACCGCCAGAGTGAGCAGCGCAAGGACGCCGGTCAGCACCATGGCTCCGACGCTGGCCCACGGACCCCACCGGGCCACTTGGCGCAGCTGGCCCGGCCGCAGCGAGTCGGACACGTTCTCGGTCAACGGGACGACCAGCGTCGACGGCGCGCGGATGCCGAAGTCTTTCAACGTCTCCTGAAACGAGCTGTCGGCCAGCATCGGCGAGAGGTCGATCTGCCAGCGCCCCGACGCGTCGGACTTCTGGGCGTCGTCGGTGAACAACCAGCGGTGCACGATTCGGTTCGCCTGGGCGAACTGGCCGGGAAAGGCAGCACTTCGGGTGTACGCGGTGGCCGCGCCGCTCAAGAGATCCGTCCGGACGTCGTAGCCGCTGTTGGCGGCCAACGTAACCAGCTGAGCGGTGAGTTCTGCGGCCATCGCGGTCTGCACCGCGGGATCCTTTCCTGCCGAGGTCGCCAACGTCGCATAGCCGGCCTCGTCGACCATGTTGTGCTGCGCCCAGGCAGCGGGCACCGCGACGGCCAGCGCAGCCGTGGCGAGGACCCACATCAGAAGCGCAGCCACGAACCGCACCGGCGCGTCCTCCTTGTCCGGGACGCAACCGTCGGGCAGGCCGGATCAGTCGGCCAGGGCGCGTCCCACGATGAGCGGGTCGGCATGGCCGACCACGTCGTGATCCTTGTTGTCGTAGTCGAACTTACCGAGCACGTACCGCATGGCGTTGATCCGGGCGCGCTTCTTGTCGTTGCTCTTGACCACGGTCCACGGCGCCACCTCGGTGTCCGTCCAGGCGAACATGTCCTCCTTGGCCGCGGTGTAGTCCTCCCACTTGTCCAGCGATGCGAGGTCGGTGGGCGAGAGCTTCCACTGCCGCACCGGGTCGACCTGACGGATCGTGAACCGGGTGCGCTGCTCGGCCTGCGTCACCGAGAACCACAGCTTGGTCAGGCTCACGCCGTCGTTGACGAGCATCTGCTCGAACAGCGGCGCCTGCCGGATGAACTCGGCGTGCTGCCTCTGGGAGCAGTAGCCCATCACGCGTTCGACGCCTGCCCGGTTGTACCAGGACCGGTCGAACAGCACGATCTCGCCGGCGGCGGGGAGGTGCGTGACGTAGCGCTGGAAGTACCATTGCGTGGTCTCGCGTTCGGTGGGCTTCTCCAACGCGACGACCCGGGCGCCACGCGGGTTGAGGTGTTCCATGAACCGCTTGATGGTGCCGCCCTTGCCTGCGGCGTCACGGCCCTCGAACACGATGACGTGCCGGTGCCCGTTGGACTGGCTCCACTTCTGCAGCTTCAGCAGCTCGATCTGGAGTAGTCGCTTCTGCTCCTCGTAATCCTCGCGCCTCATGCGCTCGTCGTACGGGTAGTTCTCGCGCCAGGTGTCGACGTCTGATCCGCTCGGGTGGTGCACCAGCACCGGGTCGTCGTCATCGTCGTCGCGGACGGTGTAGTGCTCCGTCCCTTCAAGCATGGTCACCGACAGAAGGTATCGATCCCGGCGTAAGTGCCGGTGACCATCACGTGAACGGGAGGTGGCGCACGCGAGGAGCAGATACAGACCCAGCGCACGCGAGGAGCAGATATAGACCCAGCGGGAGGGTCGGGTTACTTGGCCATGCGGCGTGGCCGGAGCAACGCCAGCTTGGTCATCATCGTGTTCATCCGCTTCATGGCCTTCTGCGAATTGTGGTAATAATTCCCGCCGGCGCCGACGTTGGTCCGCGGCGCGACGATCGCCTCCTGGCGACAGAACTTGCGCAATCCATCGGCTCCGCCGAAGCGAGCCCCGATGCCCGAGGTCTTCCATCCGCCCATCGGTGCCGTGGTGCACATCAGGTTGGAGATGACGTCGTTGACGTTGACGGCTCCGCAATCCAGTTCGACGGCAACATCATTCGCACGTGCGATGTCCTTCGAGAACACCGACGCGCTCAAGCCGTACGGGCTGTCGTTGGCCAGTCGCACGGCCTCGGCCACGGTGGACACCTTCATGATGGGCAGCGTCGGGCCGAAGGTTTCCTCCATCATGCAGTTCATCGAGTGGTCGACGTCGACGAGCACGGTGGGCTCGTAGAAGCTGCCGGGCCCGGTGGGCCGCTTGCCTCCGGTGAGTGCCCGCGCGCCCTTGGCAAGAGCGTCGGCGACGTGGCGCTCCGCGACGGCGACCTGGGTGTCGTCGATCAAAGCACCGAAGTCGTTGCCGTCCCCCGCGCCCATCTTCAGCTTCTCGACGTCGCGCACGACCGCGGCGACGAATTGGTCGTAGACCTGCTCGAGCACGTACACCCGCTCGACCGACACGCACGTCTGGCCTGCGTTGAAGAAGGCTCCCCACACCGCGGCGTGCGCGGCCAGGTCGACGTCGGCATCGTCGAGCACGATCATCGGGTCCTTGCCACCGAGTTCGAGGCTGATCGGGGTGAGCCTGCGGGCCGCACGCTCCGCGACCTTGGCGCCCGTGGCAGACGAGCCCGTGAACTGGACGTAGTCGGCGTTGTCGACGACGGCCTCGACGGCCTCGCGGGCGCCCTGAACGATCGCCATGACTTCCGGCGCTCCGGAGTCGATCCACCCCTTCAGCAGCAGCTCGGCGGTCAACGGGGTGCGCTCCGACGGCTTGAGCAACACTGCGCACCCTGCTGCCAGCGCGGCGATGCCGTCCATCAGCAGATTGGCGACGGGGTAGTTCCACGGCGCCACGACCGCCACGACGGGGCGCGGCCGGTAGTGCACGGTGATCTTCTTGATCGACATGAACGGCAGCGCGGCCGGACGGGTCTCGGGTGCCAGCGCCTTCTCCATCGTCTTGATGTAGTACGAGGCGATCATGATGAGCAGCGGCACCTCCTGCGCGGCGTCGGTCGCCGACTTGCCAGTCTCCTTGATCAGGAGCGCCTCGATCTCGTCGCGGTGCTCACCCATCCACACGGCGAAGCGGGCCAACACCTTGGCCCGCCCTGCAGCGCCGCGCGCCTCCCACTCCCGCTGGGCATGCCGCAGCCCGGCGGCGATCCGCGGCACGTCGGCCGGATCGGTCCAGCGCACGGTACCTGCCACGGCTCCCGTCGCGGGATTGGAGATGGTGGCGCTCTTATCGGACCCGGTGTCGGTCGCGTCCACTTCGGGCGTAGCTGTCATGCGCCCATGCTAGCCGTTGATGTGACCCAGATCGCAGTGGGGTTGACACCTGTCAAGTCCCGCGGCCCACGCAGCGAGGCTCATCAGCGAGGTTCCGAGGAACACCGCACCGATGGTGTCGGTGAAGTAGTGGTAGGTGAAGGCCTGCCCTAGGAGCCCGAGCACCGCCAGTACGGCCGCCGTCGCCACCGACTTCCTCGTCGCACCGACAGCCAGGACGGCGAGCCCGATGACGACGACGGCAAGCGTCGTATGTCCACTGGGATAGGCCAGCACGCCGTCACTCAACCGGCCGAACAACCGCTTGAACAGCCGGGCCGCGGCAACCGCGACGAGCGGCGTCACCACGACCACCGCTGCGAGTCGCCATCGCCTGCGGAACAGTGTCACGACCAACACGGTCATCCCCGCGACGAACACCACACGCCCGTCGGTGAAGAACAGCAGCCTGCCCAGTAGCGGATGCTCCTGGCCAGTGCGTGTGAACCAGGAGTCCAGGGGCGTGGTGCCCTTGCCGACCGCGAGGCCGAGTGCGACGAGACCCGCCAGCCCGACGAGCGGCCACCAACGGACCGCGGTCGTGACCGTCATTCAGCCGGCGATGCCCCGGACGTAGGCGGCCTGACCAAGGTGCTGGGCGCAGTCGTCGATGATGCTCACCAGTCGCGCGCTCGCGGTGACCGGCGGGGTCCAGCGTCGGTCCACGATGCGGTCGAGTTCCTCGGGCGTCACCGAGGCGACGAACTCGAGCGTCACCTTGTGCACCGCGTGGTAGTAGCCGGCCAGCAGGTCCGCGGGTGCACGCACCTTGCCGACCTGCTCCGGGGTATGACCGTAGCCGTGTGAGTCACGCGGCAGGTCGAGGTCGAAACGGTCGACCCAGCCGTCGCGGAACCACACCTGCTCGACACCGGCGATCTCGCAGAGCTGCGCATCCTGCACCCGGGCGCTGTGCCAGATCAGCCACGCAATGCTGTTGGCGTCCGGGGTGGGCCGGTGCCAGGACACGTGGTCGGTCAGGCCGTCGGTGAGTTCGTCGACGTGCTCGATGAGCCGGGTGAACGAGTCGCGTAGCAGTTCGCGGACCGCTGTGGTGTCGGAGTCAGACATGCGGGAAACGCTACCTCGCCCACCCGACACGTCACCGAATCCGCGGTGTGGAGGCCGTCCGCCAAGCGCACCACCGATTAAGCAGCTCTGGCCTGCACGATGCTGAACGGCGAGGCCGTCGGCACTACACGAACCATGTGAAAACCCGTCTGCTGCAACAGATTTTGATACTCGTCACGTGTACGCTCTCGGCCCGTGTTGGTGACCAGCATTTCCAGGTCCATCCACTTGGCGAGGAAATCCCGGTCGTGCGGCGGGATCACGCACTCGACCAGCAACAGGGTCGCGCCGTCGCGGCTCGCCGAGCGGACGGTCTTGAGGATCTGTTGCGCCCTGTCATCGGGCCAGTCGTGAATGATGTTCTTCAGCACGTATAGGTCGCCGCCGTCGGGGATGACCTCGAAGAACGACCCGTCGGCGATGCGCACACGGTCTGCGACATGGTGTTTGCGCAGCACCGGTTCGGCACCCACCACGACATGCGGCAGGTCGAAGAGGACTCCGGTCGCCGTCGGGGTGGCGCCAAGGATGCCTGCCAGCAGGCGGCCGTGCCCACCGCCGACGTCGACGATGGTGTGGTACTCGCCGAAGTCGTACGCCGCCGTAACCACATCCGCCGCCAGTTCCGAGAAGTTCGTCATCGCCTGGTTGAACACCTCGGTGAGTTCGGGCTCACTCACGAACCACTCGAAACCCTCCATGCCGCGCAGCTTCGGAATCACTGACTCTCCGGTTCGGATCGCATCGAGGCAGTGACTCCAGTGCTCGCGGTCCTGCGGTGAGCCGATGAAGCTGGCGAGCGCCGCCATCGAACCTGGAACATCCCATCGCAGCGTTTGCGCAAGCGGCGTCAGGACGTAGCGGCCGTCACCGAGTTGTTTGAAGATGCCACGACCGATCAATGCGCGCAGCAGTCGGCTCAGCGCATCCGGATTGCATTCGACCCGCCTCGCCAGCTCGTCCAACCCAAGGGGCTCCTCGGCGAGCGCATCGGCGATGCGCAGGTCGGCGGCGACGGTGATGCTCTGGGCCATCCACGCCGCCGTGATGAACTCCGCCATCGCCGCGGGTGCGGGCGCCAGCGCCTGGTGGAGTCGCAGCAGGTGATGGCGAATTCGCTGCACGGCGTTGACCAACGGCACGGGCGGAGTCTTCGTAATCTTCATGGCGCTCGACTATCCGAGGGACCGAGGCCGAGAGCATCGGCCAGAACGCGGAGAAAAGTGCAGCGAAGGCTTCGCAATCTGCGCGGTTTCGCGGATGTTATGGGGCAGACGAGGACCGATGCTGGCTAGCATGAGCTGGATTGAGCCATGCGCGGACACCCCGCAAGTGGACGAGAGCGATGTAGGCGTGAGCGAGCTACCGACCGGAACGGTGACGCTGCTACTCGCCGACGTCGAAGGGTCGACGCGGCTTTGGGAGACGCAGCCCGAGGAGATGGCGAAAGCCGTCGCACGTCTCGACACCGCGCTTGCGGAAATCATTGCCGCGCACGGCGGTGTGCGGCCGGTCGAGCAGGGCGAGGGCGACAGCCTCGTCGTGGCGTTCGACCGTGGCACCGACGCGGTGGCATGCGCGCTCGATCTGCAGTTGGCGCCGTTGGCACCGATCCGGCTGCGGATCGGCGTGCACACCGGCGAGGTCCAATTGCGCGACGAAGGCAACTACATCGGACCGACGATCAACCGAACGGCGCGCCTGCGTGACTTGGCGCACGGCGGTCAGACGGTGTTGTCCGGCGCGACCGAGGAGATCGTCGCGGACCACCTGCCTCTCGGCACGTGGCTGCTTCCAATGGGCAGCCACCGGCTGCGCGACCTCCGCAGGCCCGAGAGGGTAATCCAGCTGTGCCATCCCGACCTGCACAATGAGTTTCCGCCGCTGCGCCTGTCTGAACACGTTGCTGCACAGGGACTTCCACCTCAGTTGACGAGCTTCGTCGGACGCACGACGCAGATCAGTGAACTGAAGCGCATCCTCTCCGAGAACCGATTCGTCACCCTGACTGGCTCCGGCGGTGCGGGCAAGACGCGTCTTGCCATCGAAGTATCGGGCCGGATCGGTGCTGAATTTCCCGACGGCACAAAGTATGTGGACCTGGCGCCGATCACCGACCCCGAGCTCGTATCCGTTACAACCGCTCGGTTGCTCGGACTGCCTGACCAGCCCGGCCGATCCGCGACCGAGGCGGTGCTGCGGTTCATCGCGGATCGGCAGATGCTGCTGGTGCTGGACAACTGCGAGCATCTGTTGGATGCGACGGCCGCACTCGTGGTCGAGGTGCTCGGCTCCTGCCCGGGAGTGACGGTGTTCGCCACCAGCCGTGAGCCGATCGGTATGACCGGTGAGGCGATCTGGCGAGTGGTGTCTCTGTCGATCGCCGACGAAGCGGTCGAGTTGTTCACCGACCGCGCCCGCCTGGTCTGCCCCGACTTCATCGTCACCGACGGGAATGACGCGACGGTGATCGAGATCTGCCGACGTCTTGACGGGATGCCACTCGCGATCGAACTCGCGGCCGCGCGGGTGCGCACACTATCGGTCACCGACATCCTCACCGGCTTGCAGGATCGGTTCCGGATACTGACGGGCGGCGTGCGCACCTCGGTGCGGCGCCAACAGACCTTACGTGCGTCGGTCGATTGGTCACATGCGTTGCTGACGGAGATCGAGCGAGTGCTCTTCCGGCGCCTGTCGGTGTTCGTGGGCGGGTTCGATTTCGATGCCGCGCAGGCCGTCGTCGCCGACGAGCACCTGCAACGCCATCAAGTCTTCGATGAGGTCGCGCTGCTCGTCGACAAATCGCTCGTCGTCTCCGAAAATACCAGCGGTCCAACGCGTTACCGGCTGTTGGAGACGGTGCGGCAGTATGCGTTGGAGAAGTTCGGCGAGTCGGGTGAAGCCGATGCGGTACGCGCCCGCCACCGCGACCACTACACGGACCTCGCCGCCCTCCTCGACCAGCCGAGCTCTGCAGGCCGACGGCAACCCGTCGAGCAGGCAGAGGCCGATATCGACAATCTGCGAGCGGCTTTCACGTGGAGCCGAGACAATGCCGATAACGAGCGGGCATTGCAGCTCGCGTCGGCACTTCAGCCGTTCTGGCTCACCCGGGGCCGCGTCCCCGAGGGGCTGTCGTGGTACGGCGCAGTCCTCACCAACCCAGGCTCGTGCCCAGCCGACGTGACACCGACCACCTACGCCCGGGCCGTTGCCGACCTGACTCTGATCACGGCCATGATCGGTGCACCGAGTGACCTGGAGGTCCCCGAGCGGGCACTCGCGATCGCGCGCGAAGGGGATGACCAGGGCCTGCTCCTCAGGGCCCTCATCGCGTGCGGTTACACCGCGGCCTTCACCGCCGACGTCGCGCGCCCCTACCTCGACGAGGCGGCCGGCCTCGCCCGCGACTCCGGCGACAAGTGGCGACTGAGCCAGATCCTGTGGGCGAAGGCCTACACCGCGATACACGGCGGTGACCCTCGCGCGGCCATCGCCGCCGGGGCGGAGGGCCGTCAGCTCGCCGACGAGATCGGAGACCGATTCGTCTCCCAGATGTGTCGCTTCTGGGGGCTCGGCACGGCGCACCTGATTCGAGGTGAACTTGCCGAAGCCGCTGAGCAGTTTCGCGTCATCCTCGCCGAGACCGAGTCCGACCATAACGTGGCGGTGCACGTCGTCTGCCTCTGCCATCTGGCGCACACATTGGCGCGGTTGGGTGACACGGCAGGCGCTCGATCCGCCGCGACAGCCGCAGTCGAAGCGGCAGCCGAGTTCGGAGGCGTAGTCGAAGGGCTTGCGTACGCGCCGTTGGCGGTCGCCTCACTTGCGGGTGGCGACGTCGTGGCCGCGGCCGCGGCCACCGCGGTGGCGTCCGATCGTCTGAGCGTGCAGCCCGCGCTGAATTTGGTCAGCATCATCAATCCGACAGCCGCTGTCGCATTGGCCCAAGGTGACGTGATCGAGGCAAGGCGGATGGCCGATGAGGGCGTAGCGGTGGCCGTCGGCGGCGGCATGGCAATGGCGCTCACCACCCGCGCGCGCATCGCGGTCGCTCAGGGTGAGCCCGAGCAAGCCGAACGTGATGCGCGCGAGGCGCTCGCAGTCGCCGCCGCGACCGATGCGCACCTGGCGACCCCCGACGCCTTGGAGTGCCTCGCCGGAGTTGTCGGTGCGGCAGGCGGTCACCGGGAAGCAGCGCGGCTCTACGGCGCCGCCGACGCCGTTCGGCAAGTAACCGGCATCGTCAGGTTCACGGTCTACGACTACGGCTACGCCGCCTCGCTCGACGCGGTTCGTGATGCAATGGGTCACAACGACTTCGATGCCGCGTGGGCGGAGGGCGCGGCCCTGTCGACCCTCGAGGCGATCGCGTACTCCCGGCGCGGCCATAGCGACCGTAAGCGGCCGGCCAGCGGGTGGGACGCGCTGACGCCGACCGAGCAGGACGTCGTGCGCCTGGTCACCGAAGGGCTGGCGAACAAGGACATCGCCGCCCGACTCTTCGTCTCGCCGCGGACGGTGCAGAGCCACCTCACGCACGTCTACAACAAGCTCGGCGTTAGCTCACGAGTGCAACTCGTGCAAGAAGCTGCCCGACACGATTAAGAAGACGTTTGCCAAGACGCAACGAGTACGCCGAGGTGCTCAACGCGTAGGTCCTATTTCAGTAGTCGGCTCGTCGTCGGGCGGCGGTCGACCTCGGTCCGCGTGACTCCAGCACCTAATGCACTACCTCATGGGAATCACGCCAAGCGAGCTAACCAGCCGCCCCGTGAAACACGGCTTCGACGTTGTTGCCGTCCGGGTCGCGGACGAACGCACCGAAGTAGCCAGGGTGATACTCCGGCCACAACCGCGGCTCGTGCAGGGACTCGGCACCGAGCTTCACGGCGGCGTCGTAGAAGGCCTTCACCTCGTCGGTGCTGGTGGCCTGGAAGGCGAAGTGGATCGGCGCGCCCACTTCTCGGTCGGTGCCGTCCTCGATCCAGAAGTCGGGCTTGCCGTTGCGGCCGTAACCGATGGCGGGCCCGACGTCCATCTGCCGTGAGTGGCCAAGCACTCCCAGCACGGCGTCGTAGTACTCCTTCGACTTGGTGTAGTCGGCGCAGATGATTCCGAAGTGATCGATCACGGCCTCATCCTGGCATCTGCCACCGACAAGAAGCTCAGAACGAGGTCGTACATTCGG
>JAOPVF010000428.1 GCA_025963195.1 Mycobacterium sp.
GACGGAGTGAAGTCCTGGGCGATGCTCGGCAACGCGAAGGCAAGGATGGTGTTGTCGACGGCGATCAGCAGCACAGGCAGCAGCAGGACCGCGAGCGCGAACCATGCACGGCGGGGTGCGGTGGCAGGCGTCGGGACGACGTCGACCCGGGTGGACATTTTGGGGACTCCTGATGCTGTTAGGTCGTGAAAGCCGGTTTGCTCAGCGTTGATTCGGGTTGATGGTGCCCTCGGTGAGGCTGGCCATGATGGCGTCGACGATCTGTACGCGCGGGGCACTGTTGCGCTTGACCGCGTCGTAGCCGGCCGACAACAGGGCCCAGAACACCAACCTTGGCCAGTCGGGTGGCCCTGCGGATCCCCGTGTCGACACCCGGTTGAGCACGTCGACGATCGCCTCGTCACCGGTGTCGAGTAGCGCCGCCAGTTCCGGGTCGGCGAGGATCGATGGCTCGCTGAAGACGAACGGGATGATCTGCCCGAGATCGAGCTGACACTCCACGACGCGGCGCAATGCCTCGACCGGGGGACCGCAGTCGGGCTCGGCGTGCTCGATCGCGGCGTTGCTCAGCTCGTGCACGTGCCGGGCGAGTGCTCGCAGAAGATCCGAGCGCTCTGCGAAGTACCGGTGCAGCGTGCTGCGGCCGACGTCGGCAGCCGTGGCGATGTCGGCGAGCGACGCGACGGGATTGGTCGCGAGCACCGACATCGCAGCGTCGAGGATCGCCTTGCGAGTCCGCGAGCGCGGGCCGCCGTCAATCGATACCGACATGTGCCTTAATATAGCACAGGTCACCCAAAATGCGACAATGGTGTCCCATTTTGGTTAGCCCGGTGGCGTGAACCCGCCGGAATCGGCCGAGGTGCTGGGTGTGACCGGCTGCTGATACCCCGAACCTGGCGGCGGACCCCACTGCGGGCGCGGGGCGAGCGAAGCGACGGGGGAAGGGCGCGGGGCGAGCGAAGCGACGGGGGGAAAACGCTGCAGCCTGGCCAGCTCCCTGCGGTGCCGTTCGGCCAGCACCGCGGCCAGCACCAACTGCGGAGGCGTGCCCGGCGGCGGGGGAGGTGAAATCTGAGCCACTACCTCGGAGCAGACCCGGTAGGCGATCTGGTCCCGCATGCCAGGGGCCAACTGAGGAGCCCTCGAGAGGAACTGCCGGGCCCGCTCTGCCGTCTCGGGGGCCAGACCGGACAGCTGCAACGACGACGCCCACCACGCCATCGGCGGCGGCATCGGCGGCGGCGGGCTCAGCTTCGGGGCGCGTTCGCTGATCACCATCGTGCCCGCGAACACGTCGCCGACACGCTTGCCCCTTGGCGACACCATGCTGCAGATAACCGCCGGCGCGCCTGCCAGTATCCAGAATTCGACGAAGCCGGAAAGCCCGCGAAACAGCGCCTGGCGGAACCGTTCCGGCCCCCCGTCGTCGGAGACCACGCGCAGGCCCATCGCCATCTTGCCGAGGGAACGGCCACGCGTCGCGGTCTCGAAGACGACCGGATACCCGACGGTCGCCAGGACGGTGAAGAGAACCAAGATGGCCGCCGACGCCGCCGTGTCCAGATCGGACAGCGTGACCGCCCACAACACGATTCCGAGGACGTAGGCGATGAACACCACGGTGAGGTCGATGAACGCCGACACGGCGCGGACGGGCAACTGCGCGATCTGAACGTCGAGCACCACGGCGTCGCCCGTGACCAACGGTTCCGGCTGGGCCACCATGCACAAGACGCTACTAGCATTCCAGGGGTGGATGTCGACGCGTTCGTGCTGGCACACCGCCCGACCTGGGACCGCCTCGAGCATCTGGTGAAGCGGCGTCGCAGCCTGACGGGGGCCGAGGTCGACGAGCTGGTCGATCTCTACCAGCGGGTGTCGACGCACCTGTCGATGGTGCGCACGGCGTCGTCGGATTCGGTGCTGGTCGGCCGGTTGTCGGGTCTGGTGGCCAAGGCCCGCGCCGCGGTCACCGGTGCGCACGCGCCGCTGTCGCGTGAATTCGTCCGGTTCTTCACCGTGTCCTTTCCCGTGGTGGCCTACCAGGCGTGGCGGTGGTGGCTCGGGACCGCGGTTGCCTTCTTGTTCGTCGCCGTGGTGATCGCGTTATGGGTGTCCGGGAATCACGAAGTGCAGAGCGCGCTGAAGACCCCCAGCGAGGTCGACCAACTGGTGAACAACGACTTCGCCGCGTATTACAGCGAGAATCCGGCCGGATCGTTCGCCATGCAGGTGTGGCTCAACAACGCGTGGATCTCCGCGCAGTGCATCGCGTTCGCGGTCGTAGGTGGCATACCGATTCCGGCGTTGCTGTTCCAGAACGCCGCCAACCTCGGGGTGATGGCTGCGTTCATGTTCGACGCGGGCAAGGGTGACATCTTTCTCGGGCTCCTCACGCCTCACGGTCTCTTGGAGCTGACGGCGGTCTTCCTGGCCGGGGCCGCGGGGATGCGGCTCGGGTGGTCGGTGGTATCTCCCGGCGACCGGCCGCGGGGTCAGGTGCTCGCCGAGCGGGGCCGCGCCGTCGTCTCCGTCGCCGTCGGCATGTTCGTCGTCCTGTTGGTGTCCGGGCTCATCGAGGCACTCGTCACCCCGTCGGGGCTGCCAACGTTCGCACGCATCGCGATCGGGGTGACGGTCGAGGTCGCGTTCATCGGCTACGTCGTGCACTTCGGACGCAAGGGCGTCCGGGCGGGGGAGACCGGCGACATCGAGGATGCGCCCGACGTGGTGCCGACGCGGTGATGTGCTACAGCTTGCCGCTGGCCTTCATCGCCAGGTAACGGTCGGCCAGCGCTGGGGCCAGCGCCTCGGGTTCGGCGTCGATGACGTCGACGCCGTGCCGCCGCAACCGCGTCGCGATCGAAACCCGGTCATTGCGAGCGCGTTCGGCTGCCGCGGCGTCGTACACCTGCGCGGCGTCGGAACGACCTGCCGCCAAGCGGTCTATCCGCGGGTCGGCGACCGCGGCGATCAGCACGTGGTGCCTCGTCGACAGCTGCGGCAGAACCGCCATCAGTCCCTCGTCGAGGGCCGATGCGTTCAGATCGGTCAGCAGCACCACCAGCGCGCGTTGACGGATGCGCCGCCGCACCGTGGCCACCATCGCCGTCGCGTCGGATTCGATGAGGGCGGGCTGAAGCGGCGTCATCGCGGTGACGAGTTGCGCCAAGAGTTCGGTGCGCGACGCGTTGTACACAGCCGCTCGTTGCACGCGGTCGTGGGCCACGAAGTCGACGTGGTCACCCGCGCGGGAGGCCAACGCCGCCAACAGAAGTGCGGCATCCATGGACCAGTCCAGCCGTGGCCAGCCGCTCGGGTCGCTTGCCGTGGGGTCGACGCCGACGCGCCCGGCCGACGTCCGTCCGGTATCGAGGACGATGACGACGCGGCGGTCGCGTTCAGGACGCCACGTCCGCACCACGACGTCTGCGCGACGCGCGGTGGCGCGCCAAGCGATCGACCGCACGTCGTCGCCGACCACGTACTCGCGCAGCGAGTCGAACTCGGTGCCCTGGCCGCGGATCAGCACGGGGATCATGCCGTCGAGTTCCCGCAGTTTGGCCAGCCGCGACGGAAGGTGCTTGCGGGACAGGAACGGTGGCAGGATCCGGACCCGCCAGGGCACCCGATGCGAACTCTGCCTGCCAGCCAGGCCAAGCGGGCCCACCGAGCGGGCGGTCACCAGTGCCGACTCCTGATCGCCACGCCGCATCGGCCGCAGCAGGGTATCGACCCGGAACCGTTGTCCCGCAGCGATGTCCACCGGGTGGATGCGCGGCTCCGCCCGGGCCGACGGCGCCCACGCGTCGCGAATCTGGCCGCGGAACCGCCGCGATCCGGGGTTCTCCACGACCAGGGCGGTGGGCACCGTCTCGCCCAACCGCGCTGCGGTGTCACCGACGCGGCTGAAGCGCAGGTTGCGGGTGTTCGCGGCCAGCGCGGCGTCCATGGCGACCACCACGAGCAACAGCGTCAGCAAAACCACGAAGGCCGTTGCGGGCCAGGGAGATACGCCGATCGGCAGCACGCAGATCAGTGCGATCAGGCCGGCACGGCCGGTCAGCGCCACTAGCGCGGTCCCGGAACCGAGG
>JAOPVF010000463.1 GCA_025963195.1 Mycobacterium sp.
GGCTCGTCGGTATCGGTGTCGGCATCGGTGAACGTTTTGCGGGTTCCGGGGTCAGTCATGGTTCCTTCCGAGCATGGGCTTCATTCATTGATGCCCAGGGTTGGCTCGGCCAAACCCCGTGCAGCTCGCGCACGAGGAAACCGCCGCCCCGGGGTGCTGCCGAGGCGGCGGTTGTCGGCAACGAAATCAGCCGGCCATGAACATGCTGTAGGCCGATGCCAGATCTGGGGGCAAAACGGTGACGTTGCACTGTTGCTGCACGTCGCCGATAGGCGCCAGGATGCCGCGCAGTTCGCGGTACTCCTGCGGGTTGGCAGTGAAGTAGCCGCGGATGTGCGCGGCGGCTTCAGGCCGCGGCTGACTGTATGCCGCGGTGACGACCTGGTTCGCGCCAGCATGGCTGGCCAGGTACTGGCGGGCCGCGCCGGTCACCGAACTGACCGTGTTACTTACTCCATTCGCACTGCAGTCGGTTGCCGCAGATGCAGTTGGCGCTGCGAGGGTAGCTACACCGAGTCCCCCCAAGAGCGAGGCGGCGCAGATGGAGGTGACGTGCCGACGCGCAGCGATACCACTGAAATTCATTGGTGTTTCCTTCGACGTTGCGATTCATTCGCTGGGTTCCCGGCCCGAAATCCAACGTACAGAAGGTCAAGAGACCGGTCCGTGGTCACGATGCGCCCAACCCTGGGGCGGCAGGAACGTTACACCGCAGCGATATGACTTTCACCTCAAAATGCCGCTAATTCCTGGGCGACAGCGGCTGCCGATCCGCGCATTCTTAGAGTTTGCGGGCAACTCTTAGCTGATCGTGATTCTCTTCGTGATGAAATCGTGATGAACTGCTAGCCGCTGCCGCGTCGTCATCGCGGTGGTGGGCTGAGTCCGCTGACGATTACCCGCAGCTTCGGTTCGTGCTCGCTGCCGATGTGCAGACGGTATTGCGTCCACCGGTCAGCATCGCCGTTGTCAGTGCCACGAGATCCCATGCGAGCTGGTATTCGCCAACTCGCTTCATTGGCCTCCGAATCCCTAGGTTGGGGATTCGCGGGTCACTGCTTGGTATCCGCGTGCCCCCGCCCGATCCACCACGGCCTTGACCAGTCCGAACACCAGACCCTGTAGTGCCGCTGCGGTCAGTGCCGCGCTGGCGGAGCGATCGAGGTCCTTCGGATCGGGCGGTGGCTCTTCGGAGTCATCGATGCGCTTCCAAATCTGATTGAACAGCGCACCGGCCAACACACCCCCGCCCACGCTGGTAGCGACCGACAACGGCAAATACACGGCTTTGGAGATCGAACTCATGGAGGCGACGTACCCACTGCCGCCGGAATCATGCCCGCCGCGACGTGATCGGGCGCGTCAACGGCTATCGATCACCTGCTGAGCGATGTCGGCCAGTTTGGTGTTCGACTCCTGGCTCAGTTGACGCAGCATCTGGAAGGCCCGCACATCGTCGACGCAGTAGCGCTCCATGACGATGCCCTTCGCTTGACCGATGCGGTCTCGCGTCAGTAGAGCCGATTGGAGCTGTTCTTCCTGCTGTGCGGCGATGACGGCGGCAGCGGCGTGGGCGGCCAGCACGCTACCGACCGTCTCTGCGTCACTGTCCCACTGCCTGGGCTGACACCCAAAGAGATTCAAGGCGCCCGCTGTCCGATTGGTCGTGTACAGCTTGAACGACAGGCCGCTGAGGACGCCGAGCTGCACGGCGGCCGGGGAGTACCGCGGCCACCTCGTCTCGGCTCTGAAATCGTTCGTGCGGACGATCGTGTCCGCCAGTGCCGCATGCAGGCACGGTCCTTCGTCGAAGTTCATCTGCAGCTCATCGAGCTCGTGCGGCAGTTCGGAGGTGCCTGCGACGGACTCGAACTCGCCACCCTTCTTGAGGTACAGAATGCCAGCGGTATCGACGCCGGGGATGATGTCGACGACGGCGGACGTCACTTCGCGAAGGACCGCCTCCAACGTCCGATCCCGCGCCAGCGTTCTCGCCAGCTCCGCCATCCGGGCAGCGATGTCGTGGTTCGACGGGGGAGTCACGTCGAAAGCGTTCCCCATGGCCGGTTTGCCAAACGTCCGCCGACATGGGCGTGGTCAAAGCGACGCACGGACGTTTGACGGGTCCAAAAAAGGGGTTTGGTCAGGTTGCAGGCCAGTGAGCCGCTCCTCCGGCGACGAGGAGTAGATCCATGAACGCGGCGACGATCGGGACGGTCGACCCCTGCATCGGAGGCGCACACCCTGCAGGCACTTGGGCCCGCAACGTATCTGATGTTCGCCCCGGCCGGCGGGATGTCGAACACACCAAGTGAATTGGGGCCACACCCGACGTAGTCAGACGTCACCGCGGGCGTGGCCCTGGCCTACACATGATCGCTCAGCGAGCAATGTGAATGACCAGCCCTACCGCTGTCGCGGCGAAAGCCAGTACGAAGATCGCCAGGGCGATCACCGAGATGATTTGCGTTGGTGTGTATCGGCGCCGCGCGCTGGGTTGAGATACGGACAATCCCGACGTCTGAGGCGCCGCGGGTGGCGTTGCGCCCGACCTGACGCCGCCGCCAGGCTCGAGGTCCGGCGTCTGTGCCGGATCCGGATCCGGGGGTTGAGCGGTCATGGTCTCGTACCCTCCGTTGGTGCCATCGCGTGCTTCTTCCGCCGAGTACCCGTTCGCGCTACATCTACCCAACTGCGGGTAGGCGACCAAGAAGGGAAACTGATGCCGAAGGTGTGGTGTTCGGATTTCAGATCCCCGTCAGCCCGGCCAAGTCCAGTTGCGGACCTCGGGTATGTCGACTCCGTGCTCGCGGGTCCAGGCTCTCGCCTTCAGCCGGGCGTCGGCCATCTCCTGCCGGAACCCGGCCGCTCTCTGCCCGAGTGCGGGTACGCGGTCGATCACGTCGATGACGAGGTGGTAGCGATCCAGGTCGTTGAGCATCACCATGTCGAAGGGCGTGGTGGTGGTCCCGCGTTCCTTGTAGCCGCGTACGTGTAGCCCGGCATGGTTGCGGCGGCGGTAGGTCAGGCGGTGGATGAGCCAGGGGTAGCCGTGGAAGGCGAAGATCACCGGACTGTCGGTGGTGAACATGGTGTCGAATTCCCGGTCGGGCAGGCCATGAGGATGCTCGCTCTCCGGCAGCAGGCGCATGAGGTCCACCACGTTGACCACGCGCACCCTTAGGTCCGGAAGTCGTTCTCGCAGAATCGATGCCGCTGCCAAGGTTTCCAGAGTGGGAACCTCGCCCGCACAGGCCAGCACCACGTCCGGCACCGTTCCTTCGGTGTCGTTGTTGCCGGCCCACTGCCAGATGCCCGCGCCACGCGCGCAGTGCAACGCGGCGGATTCGATCGACAGCCAGTCTGCTTGCGGCTGCTTTCCGGCCACCACCACGTTGATCTGGTGGCGGGAACGCAGGCAGTGATCGTAGGTCGTCAGCAGGGTGTTGGTATCCGGCGGCAGGTAGATTCGTACGATCTCCGGCCGCTTGTTCAAGGCGACGTCGAGGAAGCCGGGATCCTGATGAGTGAAGCCGTTGTGATCCTGACGCCAAACATGCGACGACAAAAGGTAATTCAAGCTCGAGATCGGCCTGCGCCACGCGACTTCGGAACTCGCCGACAGCCATTTCGCGTGTTGGTTGAACATCGCGTCGACGATGTGCACGAATGCTTCGTAGCAGGTGAAGACGCCGTGCCGGCCGGTGAGCAGGTAGCCCTCCAGCAACCCTTGGCACACGTGCTCGGAGAGCACTTCGATCACCCTGCCGGCGCGGTCGAGGTGCTCGTCGAATTCGTCGATCTCGGCCTGCCAGTCGCGCCCGGTGACCTCGAGGATGTCCTGGAGTCGGTTGCTGACCAGTTCGTCGGGCGCGAAGGTCAGGAAGCTCGACGGGTTGGCCTTCGTCACATCGCGTAGCCAGCCTCCGAGCACCCGGGTGGCCTCGTGTTCCGAGGCGCCAGGGACGGATACCTCGACGCCGTAGTCGCGCCAGTCGGGCAGGACCAGATCCCGCAGTCGGGAACCACCATTGGCGGTGGGGTTGGCGCTCATCCGCTGATCGCCGTTGGGTGACAGGTCCAGTAGGCCCGCTCTTGGTCGACCGGTGTCGTCGAACAGCTCCTCTGGACGATAGGACCGCAGCCACTGTTCGAGGACCTGCCGGTGGGACGCATCGGTTCGCGCGGCGGGTAGCGGCACCTGATGTGCACGAAAGGTGCCCTCAACCTGCTGGCCATCGACGACGGGCGGGCAGGTCCAGCCCTTCGGCGTACGCAGCACGATCATCGGCCACGGTTGGGCACCCGTGACGCCGCGTGATCGTGCGGCGCGTTGGATGGCTGCGATCTGATCGAGGCAGCTATCCAGCTCGCCTGCCAACTTCTGATGCACCGCGCCGGGATCTGCACCGCTGACCACGTGCGGCGCGTAGCCGTAGCCCCGGAGCAGTTCGAGCAGTTGAGATTCGGGCATGCGCGCCAGAATCGTGGGATTGGCGATCTTGTACTGGTTCAGCGCGAGAACGGGAAGCACGGCGCCGTCGCGGGCTGGATTGAGAAACGTGTTGGCATGCCAACTGGTGGCCAGCGGCCCGGTTTCGGCCTCGCCGTCACCGACCACACAGAACACCGTGAGGTCCGGATTGTCCAGCGCAGCACCGTATGCGTGCAACAGCGAATAGCCGAGTTCCCCGCCCTCGTGAAACGATCCCGGCGTTTCCGGTGCGCAGTGGCTTGGCACGCCGCCGGGATAGGAGAACTGCCGGAAGAAGGCCGCCATGCCGGTCGCGTCTCGGGTGATGTGGCTGTACAACTCGGAGTAGGTGCCCTCGAGCCAGCCGCATGCGTTGGGCCCTGGGCCACCGTGGCCGGGTCCAGCGATGAACACGGCGTTCAAATCTCGCGCGACGATCTGGCGGTTCGCATGCGCCCACAACAGATTCAGGCCGGGCACCGTGCCAAAATGACCGAGCAGTCGCGGCTTGACGTGTTCGGGCTGCAGAGGCTCGCGCATCAGCGGGTTGTCCAGCAGATAAATCTGGCCGACCGACAGATAGTTCGCAGCCCGCCACCAGGCGTCGAGTGCGGCAAGCTCGTCAGGTCGTAGCGGGCCTACCTGATCGTGCAGTTCGTAGGGCTGGGGTGCGCGGGTTTCGCCCTTGCCGTCGGTCTGACTGTCGGCGGCGGTGTCGCCGCCCATGCTGGCTAGTTCCGCCATCGGCCGCCTTCCGATTGCCCTTCGTACGCCGCGTGGCCGGGCTACCCCACTGCAGCACGGCGAAACATCTTGGCGAACGCATTGCCAAGAGCACGCGCACAGCATGGTGGGGCACTCGTGTGTAAATGCGGTTCCGTCCGGGAATCCCCATTTCTCGAGGTGGCCGTTGCGAAGGAGAGACGTAACCGTGAGCTTGCGCCGAAGTGTGTTGAGCGGACCCGGAATCAGTAGGGTGCGACGCGGCAAGGGTTTCTCGTATTACGGCTCGGACGGAGAGCCGATATCCGACGAGGCGACGCTGCAGCGGATCAAGGAGCTCGTCATCCCGCCGGCGTGGAAGAAGGTGTGGATCAGCCCTTACCGAAACGGTCACATTCAGGCCGTTGGCACCGACGTGGCGGGCCGGCGCCAGTACCTCTATCACCTGCGGTGGCAGCAGGAGCGCGCCGAGGAGAAGTTCGACCGGGTACTGGAGTTGTCGAAGGAGCTGCCCGGCTGGCGCACCGCGGTCGCCAAGGACCTCGCAGGCAACCGGTTGACCCGTGACCGGGTGCTGGCATTGGCGCTGCATCTGATGGACCGCGGCTACTTCCGCGCCGGTGGCGAACAGTACGCGGAGGACAACGACTCCTACGGTCTCGCCACGTTGTTGTGTGAGCACGTGGGCGTGCAGCGGAACGTGGCGTCCTTCGACTATCCCGCCAAGAGCGGCGTGCAGCGGTCGCTGCAGATCGAGGATGCGGAGGTGGTTCGAGCCGTGCGTGCGCTGCTGCGCCGCAATCGCCGGAGCGAGCGCCTGCTCGTCTGCCGCACGGCGTCCGGATGGGTTGATCTTCATGCCGACGACATCAACGAGCGCTTCAAGGAGTTGGTCGGCGACGGCTACAGCGTCAAGGATCTGCGTACGTGGCACGGCACGGTGTTGGCCGCCGAGGCCTTCGTCGACGCGGATCCGCCGGGGTCGAAGCGGGCCATCAAACGTGTGGAGTCCGCTGTCATGAAAGAGGTAGCTGAAGCGCTCGGCAATACCCCGGCGGTCGCGCGCGGGTCATACGTGGATCCCCGAGTGATCGCCGGCTACGAACAGGGCTTGACGATTGCGTCTGCTGCCCGCCGTGCCGACAAGATGAACGATCCGGCCGAGGCGCAGGCTGTCCTGGAAAGGGCGACTAGGACGCTGATCCACCGGGTCGCCAAGGGCAGCCCGCGATCCCGACGTGCCGACGGTTCACCCATGCCTGCAGCCGCCTAAGCCCTGCAGGCCGTGCGTTTCTCGCGTCGCTGGCCCGGAAGCGACCGGCTGTCGAGATCTTCTTGTTGGAGTCGAACTTGCGGTGAATTGCGGCATTGGAATGAAATTGGCGTGCAGCCGGTGTGGACGTCGTGAACGGTCGGCGCGGCGTCTAGGGCCGGCTGCCCTCGCTGTCGTCGAAGAAGGCCCAGTGTCCGTCGTCGGCCTTCACCTCCATCCGCCAGCCCAATTCGGAGTTGTCGGCTTTGGCGTCGACGAACCACGCGTGCGCGTCG
>JAOPVF010000483.1 GCA_025963195.1 Mycobacterium sp.
AAAGACCCCAGAAAAGGGACGACCCCCGCCAGGGGGGGAGGAGGCGGAGGTCGTCGTGTATCAGCCCCGGGGGGTCGGGCTGATGCACACCCGGCATAAGCCGAGTAATGCTCACTATACACACGCTTACTTGGAGGGTGGCAAGTCCTGCTTTCACTCGCAACAACCCTGTGACCTGGAAAGTTGCAGCAGCCGCCACGTGACATCGACTGCCACTTGAGCGGAGCCACCAACCCCCGTCATGACCACGGCACCTATGCTGAGACTGTGAGCGCATCCGACCAAGCGGCGGACGGCTTGCTGGCGGATCCGTCCAAGCTGGGAAGCGGGACCCACACGGGCCTGCCCGTCCGGACCGCCGCCTTCTTCGATCTCGACAAGACGGTCATCGCCAAGTCGAGCACGTTGGCCTTCAGCAGACCCTTCTTCGATCAAGGGCTAATAAATCGACAGACGGTCCTGAAATCCGCGTACGCGCAGTTCCTGTTCCTGATGTCGGGCGCCGACCACGAACAGATGGACCGGATGCGCTCCTACATCACCAACATGTGCACGGGATGGAACGTGGAGCAGGTGAAGTCGATCGTCGGCGAGACCATGCACGAAATCGTCGATCCCCTGGTGTTCGCGGAAGCCGCAAATCTGATTGCCGACCACAAGCTCTGCGGCCGCGACGTCGTCGTCGTGTCTGCATCGGGCGAGGAGATCGTCGCGCCGATCGCCCGCGCACTCGGCGCGACCCATGCGATGGCGACCCGAATGGTGGTGGAGGACGGCAAGTACACCGGCGAGGTGGCGTTCTACTGCTACGGCGAGGGCAAGGTCGAGGCGATCAAGGAGCTGGCCGCCCGCGAGGGCTACGCACTCGAGCACTGCTACGCCTACTCGGACTCGATCACCGATCTGCCGATGCTCGAAGCCGTCGGCCATCCGACGGCGGTCAACCCCGACCGCGCGCTGCGCAAGGAGTCGGCGGCGCGTGGCTGGCCGACGCAGACGTTCTCCCGGCCGGTCTCGCTGCGCGACCGCCTTCCCGCCGCGCCGTCGGGTGCCGCCGTCGCGACCACTGGGGCCGTCATCGTGAGTGCACTGGCGGCAGGCGCCCTGACCTACTCGCTACTCCGGCGCTTAGCACCCTGACCCGTTCGCACCTACTGGCAGGTAGCTAGCTAGGTGTCGTAACGATCCGGCGACGCGACCGAATTGGCACTTGATGTGACCGCGGCCACGGAGTACAAAGGAGGCACGGAAGCCGGGCAAGGCCAAGGTCGCGCCGGAAGAGAAGGCGCGAACTCCCGAGTCAGGCGACCCAGCGCGGAATCCGGCACCCACGCGGAGCACAAGCCGCGATAATGGCAAAAGTGTTGCGGGCCTGCGTAATTGCGAAAAGCGGACTACGACGATGACCCTTTGGGTGGGGTTGCACGTACAGCGCATTGCAAGAACGCCGAGGTCGTCCCACGCAACCCACCAAGCACGCTTGGTAACCGGAGGCCGTGCTGGCGGGCGACGAGCCGAAGTATTTTCGGAGCGTCGCCCGCTTCATTTTGCTGGCGAGTCATTCCGAGGCCGCCTGAGCTATCGCCAACGCCTCCCGGGCGCCTGCGCGGAATGCCGTGCAGCTGGCGAGAATCCACACCTTCAGGCCTTCGGGTGTCCCGGACTCGAACCCGCGTGCCGCCGCGCGATAGTCGCCGGACTGGCGCATCCAGTAGACCTCGGGCACGCCGAGTCCGTGCGGATCCAAACCGCTGGTGATCGTGATGAGCCGCGAGACCGCGCGGGCCACCACACCGTCGGCGACCCCGAACGGTGCCAGTGTGAGCAGCTCACCGTGCGCGACGGCGGCCAACACCGGCGCAGGGACACGTGCGCCTGCGATGACGTCGCCGAGCAGTTCGAGACGACGGCCGACATCGGCGTCCGGCCGTGGCCTGCCCAGCCGGTCGTCGTCGGTCAGATCGGCGGCGGCCAATGCATGCAGTCGTGCGATCGCCTGCATCGGCGCCCGCTGCCACACCCCGACGAGTGCGGTGGCGCCACCCTCCAGGGCCTCGGCCACCCGCAGCGCACCAGCCAGCACGGGATCGCCTCGCACATCCCCCGTCGCTTCGCTCGCCCCGACGGTCCCGATCGTCAGCGATCCCCCGTCCAACACCGACGACGCGCGTGCAGCCCGCACCGCGGCCTCTGCCGCCGTCGTCGGCCAGCCTCGAAGGTTGACCCGGTGCCGATGCGCCCGGCCGAGCGCCTCCCTGGCTTCGTCGCACGCTTCGGCCACCCCCGGCAGCTCGGCCAGCGGGGCCAGCGGATCCGTCACGGCAGCACACGCTAGCCGACCGTTGGGCTCGGCTTCCGTGACGTTCGTCGCAGCAGACGCGCCGCCCGCACGCATCGCCGTGACTTGCCAACGTTCACGCAACGTCGGGTGACTACGCTCACATCCATGTCGGAGACGCATACCGAAACTCAGTCTGCCTACCCCCCACCCGCTGACTTCGCCGCCAAGGCAAACGCGACCGCCGATCTGTACCAGCAGGCGGAGCAGGACCGTCTGGCGTTCTGGGGCACACAGGCCGAACGGCTGTCGTGGCAGACCCCGTTCACCGAGGTGCTCGACTGGTCCGACGCACCGTTCGCCAAGTGGTTCGTCGGCGGCATGCTCAACGTCGCCTACTACTGCGTCGACCGCCACGTCGAAGCGGGCAACGGCGACCGGGTGGCCATCCACTGGGAGGGCGAGCCGGTCGGCGACAGCCGCACTTTGACCTACTCCGAACTGCTGGCCGAAGTCAGCAAGGCCGC
>JAOPVF010000505.1 GCA_025963195.1 Mycobacterium sp.
GGCTTCAAACAGCAGATCCAGGACGAGACGGGTCTCAAGCCGGAGTGGGCCGCCGAGGCGTTTCAGGACATCGACGAGGACGTGCGGCAGTCGCTGCGCCGCATCGAGGCAAGCCCGTTCGTGACCAAGCACGAGTCGTTGCGCGGCTTCGTCTTCGACGTGGCGACGGGCAAGCTCAACGAGGTCACGCTTTAAGCGATTCGTGCACCGTGAGTAGCGCTGGGCGCTACCACGGGTGCACGAATCGCGGCGTTAGCCGACCTTGTAGGTCGCGATCGCCTTGGCGACGAGCTCGCCGTCCGGGGTGACCACCTCGACGTCGCAGCTGACCAGCGACCTGCCCTGCCGCAGCACGCGCCCGACGCCGATCAGATCCGTCGCTCGGGCAGGGGCGAGGAACTGCATCGACATCGACACGGTGACACCGCGCAGCGATGGGGCGGCCTCCACGCCTGCCCACGCCGCCGTCATCACGGTGACGTCGGCGAGTGAGGCGATGGCTCCACCGTGCACCATGTCCCCGAGCGTGACGTTGGTCGGATCCCACGGCATCTGTATGCGCACCTCGTCGGCGTCGAGTACCTCGGCGACGATGCCGAGCTTGGCGACGAACGGTGACTGCGGGATGAACTGCGCCATGATCTCGGCGCCCGTCATTGCGTCTCTGGGAAGCGACATGCCTCCAGTATCTGGGGCCGATCAATTACCCGAGGGGTAACGGAACGGCGACGAGGAGGATGAGTGGATGAGGTCGATTCGGGTGGCCGTGTTCTCCGTGTTGGTCGTGATGCTGGGCTTAGCCGCGGCGTGCAGTTCTACGACGGCGTCGATTACCACGGCTGGCTTGCAGCAAGTTCTGCAGCGCGGCACGGTCCGTGTCTGCAGCACGGGCGACTACCGCCCGTTCACCTATCGTGACGCAGCGGGCAATTGGAGCGGACTCGACATCGACATGGCCAACGACATGGCCGCCCGGTTGGGAGTCCGGCTGGAGCTAGTCCCGACGACCTGGGCGAATCTGGTCGGCGACCTGGACACCAAGTGCGATGCCGCGATGGGAGGCATCAGCATCACGCTCAAACGCGCCACGCAGGCGATCTATACCGCGCCGTACCTGCGCGATGGGAAGGCGGCCATCGTCCGGTGTGCAGACGCCTCGAAGTTTCGGACGCTGGGTGACATCGACCGGCCGGGTGTCCGAGTGGTGGTGAACCCCGGCGGCACCAATGCCGACTTCGACAAGGAGCGCCTGCACGATGCGCAGATCGTGACCCATCCGGACAACAACACGATCTTCGGGCAACTCACGGCCGATGCGGCCGACGTCATGATCACCGACGCCAGTGAAATCCGCTGGGAGACAAAGCTAGACCCGCAACTGTGCGGCCAGGGTCTGGACCACCCGTTCACCTTCGAACAGAAGGCCTATCTAATACCGCGGTCCGCGACTGACCTGCAGCAGTGGATCGACCAGTGGCTCGACATCGCGCAGCACGACGGCACGTACGCCGCTCTCAGTCAGAAGTACCTCGGTGCGGTGATCGGGCCGTGACGCGCCTGCCACAGGAGAGCATTGACACCACACCGGCCCGTTCGTTACATTCCTGGGCATGCTTGCAATTCTGGTCAATTCTACCAACTTAATGGTGAAGCCATGACGGCAGTCCAAGACGTCGATCCGCAGGCGGCCCGCTACGAGCTGAGCCATCTCCGGTCGCTGGAGGCCGAAGCCATCCACATCATCCGCGAGGTCGCCGCCGAATTCGAGCGGCCGGTGCTGCTGTTCTCCGGCGGCAAGGACTCGATCGTCATGCTGCACCTGGCGATCAAGGCGTTCCGGCCCGGCAGGCTGCCGTTCCCGGTCATGCACGTCGACACCGGCCACAACTTCGACGAGGTACTCCAGGCGCGCGACGAGTTGGTCGCCGAGTCCGGGGTGCGACTCGTCGTGGCCAAGGTGCAAGACGACATCGACGCAGGCCGCGTGGTCGAGACCATCCCGTCGCGCAACCCGATGCAGACCTTCACGCTGCTGCGCGCGATCCGGGAGAACAAGTTCGACGCCGCGTTCGGTGGTGCGCGCCGCGACGAGGAGAAGGCACGCGCCAAGGAACGGGTGTTCAGCTTCCGCGACGAGTTCGGCCAGTGGGACCCGAAGGTGCAACGGCCCGAACTGTGGAACCTCTACAACGGTAGGCACCACAAGGGCGAGCACATCCGCGTGTTCCCGCTGTCCAACTGGACCGAGTTCGACATCTGGTCCTACATCGGCGCGGAGAAGATCAAGCTGCCGTCGATCTACTACGCCCACCAGCGCAACGTCTTTCAGCGCGACGGCATGTTCCTGGCCGTGCACAAGTACCTGCAGCCCCGCAAGGATGAGGAGATCGTCGAGAAGACCGTGCGGTTCCGCACCGTCGGCGACGTCACCTGCACCGGTTGCGTCGAGTCGACGGCTAGCACGGTTTCCGAGGTGATCGCCGAGACCGCCGTGTCGAGGCTGACCGAGCGAGGAGCCACCCGCGCCGACGACCGAATCTCCGAGGCTGGCATGGAAGATCGCAAACGAGAGGGCTACTTCTGATGCCGGGGCAAACGAAGCGACGGGGGACTGGATAATGGCAACGCTGTTGAGGATCGCGACGGCCGGTTCCGTCGACGACGGCAAGTCCACACTCATCGGTCGGCTGTTGTACGACTCCAAGGCCGTCATGGAGGATCAGCTGGCCGCCGTCGAGAAGACCTCCAAGGAGCGCGGAAACGACTACACCGATCTCGCCCTGGTGACCGACGGCTTGCGCGCCGAGCGCGAGCAGGGCATCACGATCGACGTCGCCTACCGCTACTTCGCAACGGCCAAGCGGAAATTCATCATCGCCGACACCCCAGGGCACACGCAGTACACCCGGAACATGGTCACCGGCACGTCGACCGCGCAACTGGCGATCGTGCTCGTCGACGCCAGACACGGATTGCTTGAACAGTCGCGTCGGCACGCCTTCCTGGCATCCCTGCTTGGCATCCGCCACATCGTTCTGGCGGTCAACAAGATGGACCTGGTCGACTGGGATCAGGAGCGGTTCGAGAAGATCCGCGACGACTTCCACGAGTTCGCCGCACGCCTGGACATCCACGACGTGACGTCCATCCCGCTCTCGGCGCTCAACGGCGACAACGTGGTGACCAAGTCGGAACTGACCCCGTGGTATGAGGGCCCGGCGCTGCTCACCCATCTCGAAGACGTCTACATCGCCGGCGACCGAAACCTGGTCGACGTTCGCTTCCCCGTCCAGTACGTGATCCGGCCGCAGACCCACGAGCACGCCGACCACCGCAGCTACGCGGGCACGGTGGCCAGCGGCGTCATGCGCCCCGGTGACGAGATCGTCGTCCTGCCAACGGGTAAGACCAGCCGCGTCACCGAGATCGAGGGGCCGAACGGTCAAGTCGCCGAGGCATTTCCGCCGATGGCGGTGTCGATCAGCCTGGCCGACGACATCGACATCTCCCGCGGCGACATGATCACCCGGGTCAACAACCAGCCGCACGCCACCCAGGACTTCGACGCCACCGTCTGCTGGATGGCCGACGAGACGGCACTCGAGCCGGGACGCGACTACGTCATCAAGCACACCACCCGCACGACGCGCGCCAAGGTGACCGCGCTGGACTACCGGCTCGACGTCAATACGCTGCACCGCGACAAGGGCGCTACGGCGTTGAAGCTCAACGAACTCGGACGCGTCACACTGCGCACGCAGGTGCC
>JAOPVF010000550.1 GCA_025963195.1 Mycobacterium sp.
GCACCGCGGGTCGTGGTGATCCCCGGCCCGGCGGCGGCACCCGCAGCCAAGGAGGATCCAGTCGTGACCCCGGCCGATCCCGTCGTAGCACCGCCGAAGCCGCCGTTGGGCATCGGAACCTGCGACCTCGTCGCGTGCGACCCGAAGCCAGCTCCCCCGCCGCCTGGCATCCCCCAGTGCGGTGACCTGGTTGCGTGCGGGCAGATCCACCCAGCGCCGAGCATTCCGCACTGCGGCGACCTCGTGGCGTGCACGCCGCTCCCGCCGGTGAGCCGTCCCTGAAGGCACGGTCTACAGCCGGCTCTCCAACCTGGCGGACACTCCGGCCTCCTGCAGGTCGAGCCGCTCCAACATGGCCCGCACCGCCTCGTCCTCGATGCGACCGTCGTCGCGTTCGGCGATCAGCGCCGCCCGCTGTGCCGCCAACACGTCGCGATACAGCGCCGCGAACGCCTCCGCGCGCGGCGTGTGCGCCTCGGGGTCGGGCATCTCATCGGCGTCCTGCGATTGCCGCGCGATGGTGTTGCGGATCTCGGTGAGAATGCGCGGATCCAGGCCCTCGGTCGGGTTGGCCCGGAACTCGGTCAGCACCTCGTCGGCGGCGTCGTGCACGATGCGTTCGGCCTTCAACGTCTCCTCACGTTCATAGCCGCTCTCATCGGTCGACAGTCGGAGGCGGCGGATGAGCAGGGGCAGCGTCGCGCCCTGGATCAGCAGCGTGCCGACGCTGACGACGAAGGCGATGGCCTGAATGGTCGCCCGCTCCGGGAACGGCTCACCGTCGACCGTCGCCACCGGGATCGCTGCGGCAGCGGCGAGTGTGACCACCCCGCGCATCCCCGTCCACGACACCACCACGTTCTCCTGCCAGGTCAGTGACCGGCGGTCGACGAGCGCTCGCCACTTCCCCGGCGGTTTCCCGCGGCGGCGGGTGCCCAGCGCGCCGCGTCCACCGACCGGTGCGGGCACGCTGAGCCTGCTCTCGACGTGACGCGAGAGCTCGTTGCGGCCGAACATGACGAGCACCGACACCGGCCGAATCAGCATCACGATCGCCAGCACGATCAACGCGGCAACGCCGACCTCGGCCAGGGATTCGTGCGCCTCCCGCAAGTCCTCCAGCACGAACCTCAGATGCAAACCGATGTAGGCGAAGACGAACGCCTCGAGCAGTACGTCCACCGAGTTCCACACGTACCGCTCCTGCAGTCGCGTCTGGTACCCGGCGCCAAGGGTCCCGCTGCCGACCACGAATCCCGCCACCACGACCGCGAGTACGCCCGACGCGTGCAACTCCTCGGCGGCGATGTAGGCGCCGAACGGGACCAGCAGCCCCTGCACCGTCTCCAGGCCGGGGTTGGCCAGGCGCTTGCGGATCCACAGCGTCACCAAACCCAGTGCGGCACCCACCAACGGGCCGACCACGGCGCTGTAGCCGAACAGCAGAACGGGATTCGCGATGAAGGTGTGGCTGCCTGCCACCTGTGCCACCGCGATGGAGAACAGCGTCAACGCGGCTGCGTCGTTGATGAGGCTCTCCCCGGTGAGGATCGCCATCACCCTTCTGGGCAGACCGAGCTTGCGGCCGACGGCCACCGCGGTGACCGCATCCGGCGGGGCCACGATTGCGCCGAGGACCAGTGCCGTGCCGAACGTCAACGGCACCACCACCAGCCACGACGACACCGCCGCCACGGTGAACGCGGTGACCACGACGAGCCCGACGCCCAGGCCAATGATCGGCCTGATGTTGCGCAGGAAGGTCGGGAACGAGAAGTCCAGCGCGGCGGAGTACAGCAGCGGCGGCAACACCACCGTCAGCAGGATGTGCGAGTCGAGTTCGGGAGCTTCGAATCCAGGGATGAACGACGCCGCGATGCCGATGACGACGATGATCAGCGCGGGTTCCAGGCCGCGTCGATGGGCTATGGCGGTGACGACGATGGCCCCAACGACGACCAGGATGAGTTCCACCCGCCGATTGTCCCGTCAAACGCGATGCCGCGCTCCGCACGCTTGTTGGGATCGGTAGCCGCCGCAGTCGTCTGTACTTGCCGCAATGGCGACGCCAACGGGGCGCGCACAGACGAAGGGAACATCGCAATGAAGTTCTTGCCCACCAACATCGAGCAACAGATCAACCGCGTCGATCGCCAGCGCGCCCTGGCCATCGGCATCGGAAGCGGCGTCACCGCGCTCTGGTGCGCATACCGCCTGATTTGGCTGTTCTACACCGCGGTGACATTCTCGAGTGTCGGCTGGTCGCCCGTTTCACTCGTCTTCCCGCTGGTGCTGTGGGGTGTCATCGGTGTGGTCGCCACGGTCTCGGCGATCGGCTTCCTGACCCGATACGCCAAGGGGGTCTGAACGCTCCCGTTGACATAGCGCAGACGGCGTACGCCACTCGGTCTTTCGCACCCTCAGCGCTCAGTCAACGAGTCAAGTCTGGCAGGTAGGGCACCAGAACAGGTTGCGCGCCTCCAACACCTCGGTGCGGATGGGCGTGCCGCATACGCGGCACGCCTCCCCCGCCCGCCGGTAGACGTAGGTGTGCGGCCGGTCCGGTCCGTACGACGGGGCGCCGTGGTCGTGCTCGGGCCGCACGGCGATGATCTTGCCTCGGCGGAGACCGACGTTCATCAACTCGACGAGATCGGTCCACGCGTCGTCGAACACGGCGGCGCTGACGTGCGTTCCTGGCCGGTGCGGGTCGATGCCGTGGCGGAATAGCAGTTCGTTGCGGTAGACGTTGCCGATCCCGGCGATGATCGTCTGGTCCATCAGCAGTGCGCCGATCGGCCTGCGGGACTTCGAGATTCGCGCCCACGCCGGTGCAGGATCGGCGTCGCGGCGGATCGGGTCGGGCCCGAGTTTGGCGATGACGTCGGCGATCTCGGCCTTGGCGATCACCTCACACACTGTGGCCCCACGCAGATCGGTGCCGTATTCGGCGCCGATCATCCGCATCCGAACCTGCCCTACCGGGTCGGGGATGGCTACGGTGTCGACGGCCGGGAACTCGGTGAAGCTCCCATACAGGCCGAGATGCACGTGCACGGTGTTGCCGCCGTCGTACTCGTGGAACAGGTGCTTGCCCCACGCGTGTGCCTTCCGCAGGATGCGGCCGTCGACCGCCGCGGCACCGTCGACGAAGCGACCCTGCGGGCTACCGACGCGCACCGGTGCGCGCCCGAACCGGCGTTGGTGCAGCCGGGCCAGCCGGTGCAGTGTGTGACCTTCGGGCATGCGCTACTCGGGTGCGCCGGGGACCGGCGGCGCCACGTGATCCTTCTCGTACTGGGAGAGGATGTCGATGCGAC
>JAOPVF010000586.1 GCA_025963195.1 Mycobacterium sp.
TCTGGCCAGGGGCCTGTCCACCCACGAGGGTGCCCTGCTGTCCGAGCAGGTGGCCAGCGATCTCGAGCTGCCCTTCACCGACCCGGCGACGCTGTTCGCCTGACCGTCTCACCGGCGGCCGAGAAGATACTTCCGGCCGCCGGCGAGAAACTGCGCTGCGCCCGCGCTTCTAGCGCTCGATCAACCGGGGAAGCACCAGCGCAGTCAGTTCGGCGATGACCGGACGCAGTGTCTCGGCCGCCGGGTCGTCGGCCCGCGACCGCGTCATCATCACCAGCAGCAAGTGCTGCCCGTCCGGGCCGTAGGCGACCCCGACGTCGTTCGCGGTGCCGTAGTCGCCGCTGCGCCTCCGGGGTGCTGGTATCGCGCAGATCGCCGGGAATCGCGGAGTTCAGCTCGGTCTCCCACCGATCCAACGCGCGCTGCGGCGTAGGTCTTGAACGTCGAACACATCGCGAACGGATCCTGCGACCGGTGACTGATCGTGACGCCCGAAATCAGGTTGACGGCGAACAGCCCGATGACGGCGTCGTGTGCCTGCTCCAGACCGGCAATGAGTTGTTCGGTGTCCGCCAGTCATCGACGCCAACGCTACCGATCAGCCGGCGATGGACCTCAATACCGGAGGCAACGACCGCTTCGACCGCTTCGGCCCAAGGATCGCGGCCCCGAACGGCTTGCTCAGCAGTTGCCGCGCCACGGCGTTGACCTCGTCGAGGGTGACGGCTTCGATCTGCTCGAGGGTGTGCGGAATGCTGCGGTGCATGCCGTAGTTGAGCTCGCTTCGCCCGATCCGGTGCATTCGCGAGCCGGAGTCCTCGAGGCCGAGCACGAGCCCGCCCCGCATGGAGCCCTTGGCGATCCGCCACTCGTTTTCGGTGATGCCGTCGCGCGCCACCTCGGCCAGCACGTCGGTGGTCACCCGGACCACCTCGTCGAACCGCTCGGGCAGACACGCCGCGTACACCGACAGCGCGCCGGAGTCGGAAAACGTATCGACCGTGGAGTAGACCGAGTAGGCCAACCCGCGCGTCTCCCGGATCTGTTGGAACAGACGGGAACTCAGGCCACCACCGAGCGCACTGTTGAGCACCGAAAGTGCCCACCTGTGATCCCAGTGCCTGCCAGGCGTGCGGACACCGAGGAACATGTGCGTCTGCTCGCCGTCGCGGTGGACCACCTCCAACGTCGGCTGACCGGGCACCCGGCCGTTGCCCTTGCGCGGCGCCACCGGCTCGCGGCCACGCACCAGCCGCGGCCCGAAGTACTCCTTCACCAACGCGACGACGTTGTCGTGGTCGACGTTGCCCGCCACCGCGACGATCATCCGCTCGGGCGTGTAGCGCCGGACGTGGAAGGAGTGCAGTTGCGCCCGCGACATCTCCGAGACGGATTCGACGCTGCCGATCACCGGGCGGCCCACCGGGTGTCCACTGAACATCGCGGACAGAAAGACGTCCCCGAGGGTGTCCTCGGGATCGTCGTCCCGCATCGCGATCTCTTCGAGCACGACGTCGCGTTCCACGGCGACGTCCTCGGCGGCGCAGCGCCCACGCAGCACGACGTCGGCCACCAGGTCGACCGCCAACTCGAGGTCGGTGTCGAGCACATGGGCGTAGTAACACGTGTGCTCACGCGCGGTGAACGCGTTCAGTTCACCGCCGACGGCGTCGACCGCCTGCGCGATCTGCACCGCCGTGCGCGTCGGCGTCGACTTGAACAGCAGGTGTTCGAGGAAGTGGGCGGCGCCGGCCACGCTGCGACCTTCGTCGCGTGACCCGACGCCGACCCACACTCCCACCGACGCTGAATGAACCGACGGGATGAATTCCGTGACGACGCGCAGCCCTCCGGGCAGGGTGGTGCGCCGTACTGAATCAGTTACTGGCGGTCGCGGCATCGGCAGGTGCCGCACCCGAATCCGTCGAAACGCCGTTCGAGGTTTCCGCTGCCTCAGCAGTGTCTTCCTCGGCGACGAGCACCAGCGAGATCTTGCCGCGGTTGTCGATGTCGGCGATCTCCACGCGCAGCTTGTCGCCGAGCTTCACCACGTCCTCGACCTTGGCGATGCGCTTGCCACGGCCGAGCTTGGAGATGTGCACCAGCCCGTCACGACCGGGCAGCAACGACACGAACGCACCGAAATCGGTTGTCTTTACGACGGTTCCGAGGAACCGCTCACCGATCTTGGGCAGCTGCGGGTTGGCGATGGCGTTGATCATGTCGATCGCGGCCTGTGCCGAAAGGCCATCCGCAGCGCCGACGAACACGGTGCCGTCGTCCTCGATCGAGATGGACGCGCCGGTCTGCTCGGTGATCGAGTTGATCATCTTGCCCTTGGGCCCGATGACCTCGCCGATCTTGTCGATCGGCACCTTGATCGTGGTGATCCGCGGTGCGTACGGGCTCATCTCGTCGGGCTCGTCGATGGCCTCGGCCATCACCTCGAGGATGGTGATACGGGCGTCCTTGGCCTGTGCCAGCGCGCCGGCCAGCACCTGCGACGGAATGCCGTCGAGCTTCGTGTCCAACTGCAGGGCGGTGACGAAGTCCTTGGTGCCCGCACACTTGAAGTCCATGTCGCCGAAGGCATCTTCTGCGCCGAGGATGTCGGTCAGGGTGACGAATCGCCGCTCGGTGCCGCCGCCCTCTACTTCAATGTCGTCGGACACCAGACCCATCGCGATACCCGCGACCGGCGCCTTCAGCGGCACACCGGCGTTGAGCAGCGACAGCGTCGACGCACACACCGATCCCATCGACGTCGAGCCGTTGGAGCTCAGGGCCTCGGAGACCTGACGGATGGCGTACGGGAACTCCTCGATGCTCGGCAGCACCGGCACGAGGGCCCGCTCGGCCAGCGCCCCGTGACCGATCTCGCGGCGCTTGGGCGAGCCGACGCGACCGGTCTCACCGGTCGAGTACGGCGGGAAGTTGTAGTGGTGCATGTAGCGCTTGGTCTTCTCCGGGCCGAGCGAGTCGATCTGCTGGGCCATCTTGACCATGTCGAGCGTCGTGACACCCATGATCTGGGTCTCGCCACGCTCGAACAGTGCGCTGCCGTGCGCCCGCGGGATGACGGCGACCTCGGCGGACAGCGCGCGGATGTCCGTGATGCCGCGGCCGTCGATGCGGAAGTGGTCAGCCAGGATGCGTTGGCGCACCAGCTTCTTGGTCAGCGACCGGTACGCGGCGCCGATCTCCTTCTCGCGGCCCGAGAACTGCTCGGACAGCCGCTCGAGGACCTCGACCTTGATCTCGTCGGTGCGGTCGTTGCGCTCTTCCTTGCCAGCGATGGTCAGCGCCTTGGCGAGCTCGTCGGTGGCCACCGAGGACACGGCGTAGAAGACGTCGTCCTGGTAGTCGGGAAACACCGGGTAGTCGCCGGTCTCCTTGCCCGCTGCCGCGGCCAGCTCCTGCTGGGCGGTGCAGAGCGCGGCGATGAACGGCTTGGCGGCCTCGAGGCCCTCGGCCACGACGCTCTCGGTCGGCGCTCCCGCGCCTCCGGCGATGAGCTCGATGACGTTGTCGGTGGCCTCGGCCTCGACCATCATGATCGCGACGTCATTGTTTCCGGCGGCATCCTCGACCTTGCGGCCCGCAACGACCATGTCGAACACGGCGCCCTCTAGCTGCTCGACGGTCGGGAACGCCACCCATTGGCCGTCAATCAGCGCGACGCGCACGCCGCCGACCGGGCCCGCGAACGGCAAGCCGGAGATCTGGGTCGACGCCGACGCGGCGTTGATCGCCAGCACGTCGTACAGATCCTTGGGGTCGAGGCTCAGGACCGTCACGACGACCTGGATCTCATTGCGCAGCCCGCTGACGAACGTCGGACGCAGCGGCCGGTCGATGAGCCGGCAGGTCAGGATCGCGTCGGTGGACGGCCTGCCCTCGCGGCGGAAGAACGAGCCGGGAATGCGGCCCGCGGCGTACATCCGCTCCTCGACGTCGATGGTGAGCGGGAAGAAGTCGAAATGGTCCTTGGGGGACTTGCTGGCGGTCGTCGCCGAGAGCAGCATGGTCTCGTCGTCGAGGTAGGCGACGACGGCGCCTGCGGCCTGCTGGGCCAGCCGGCCGGTCTCGAAGCGGATGGTGCGGGTGCCGAGGCTCCCGTTGTCGATGACGGCGGTTGCCTCGAATACGCCGTCTTCTATTTCAGTTGCAGACATACGTTTGTCAGACCTCTTTAGTTCTCGTGTGGTGCGGTTTCGCACCCCATTTTGCGAGCCACGCGAGAGAACCCGGGAATCCTGACGGCCGTCGATCGAAGCGGCCGGTGAGAACCGGCCGCCACTACCGAAGACCGCCCATACGAGAGCGGGTGCTCGAGGTGGCGCGCTGGAACGGTGCACGCGGATGTTGCGCGAACCGCACCGGATGTTCGAGCCCAACGTGGCTCAAAACACGTTCATATTACACCGTGGCAATCGTCCGACCGCCCAACGGGAGTGCTTACGGTACGTCCTCCACGCATACCGTGAACTGGCGTTCGTCGTAGGCGTAGCCGACCCCGGTGGTGCACTGATCGACGTTGGCCACGTTCGCGAGGATCTGGGTGGCGCGCTGCCGGTGGGGTACCGACGTGTCGCTGCAGTCCACCCGGAACGGATCGCTGCCGTTCTCGGGGTCGATGCTCATGCAGCCGGCGACCACCCAGTCGATGTCCATGCACACCGTGGAGCCGGTGCTACTGAACGAGCTGCGCGTCGCGTAGGACGAGTCCGCATCGGAGGGACACTGGTCGGTGTCCTGCACCGTCGAGATCACCTTGAAGTTCGATGCGGTGCTGCCACATTCGACCCGTGCGACGTCGGGACGATCGGGCGGGCCGCCGACCTTCAGGCAGTCCCCCACCTTCAGGTCCGCGGCAGCCGCGGACGAGCAGCCCGAAGCGACTAGCGCGATGACTGCCATCGATGCGATCGCGACCGCGCGAAGCCCTCGCGTCAGCGGCGCAGGCCCAGGCGTTCGATCAGCGAGCGGTAGCGTGCGACGTCGACCTGGGCGACGTACTTCAGCAGCCGCCGGCGACGACCAACCAGCAGCAGCAGTCCGCGCCGCGAGTGGTGATCGTGCTTGTGCAATTTGAGGTGCTCGGTCAGGTCGGAGATGCGCTTGGTCAGCATTGCGACCTGGGCCTCCGGCGAACCGGTATCGGTGTCGTGCAGGCCGTACTGGCCCAGGATCTCTTTCTTCTGTTCGGCAGTGAGCGCCACGAAACTACTCCATTGAAATCGGTCCGCGAGGGTTGATCTGAGGCACGGCCGCCGCGAACTGCAGCTGTGCTAGGTCGCCGGAGAGTCTAACAGCGCAGTGCTGCCGGCGAAGAATCGTGGTCAGAAGGAATCGCGCAGGATGGTGCGCGCCTTCTCGGTGTCGGCGTCCATCGCGACGATCAGGTCATCGACCGAGTCGAACTTCTCCTGAGGCCGGATGCGGGCGACGAAGTCGACGGCGACGTGCTGGCCGTACAGGTCGGCCTCGGTGTCCAGGACGAACGCCTCGACGGTGCGGGTGCGGCCCGAGAAGGTCGGGTTGGTGCCCACCGACACCGCAGCCTGGTACCGCTCACCTGGGGTGACGGTGCCCATCACCGGGCCGTGCCCGAGCACCGTGAACCACGCTGCGTACACCCCGTCGGCGGGGATCGCGGAGAACATCGGCGGCGCCACGTTGGCCGTGGGATAGCCAAGCACCCTGCCGCGGCCGTCACCGCGCACCACCACGCCCTCGACCCGGTGCGGCCTGCCCAGCGCCTCGGTGGCCGCGATCATGTCCCCGGCGTCGACACACGAACGGATGTAGGTGGACGAGAAGGTGACCGTCTGGTCGCGGTCGGTGTCGGGCACCTCGGAAACCAAGGTCATGCTCTCGACGGCGAAGCCGAAGCGCTCCCCCGCCTTGCGCAACATGGCGACGTTGCCCGCGGCCTTCTTGCCGAAGGTGAAGTTCTCCCCCACCACGACCTCGACCACGTGCAGGCGCTCGACGAGCAGCTCGTGCACGTAGCGCTCGGGGGTCAGCTTCATGAAGTCGGAGGTGAATGGCATGACGAGGAAGACGTCGATGCCCATCTCCTCGACGAGTTCGGCGCGCCGCGTCAGCGTCGTGAGCTGGGCCGGATGGCTGCCGGGGAACACGACCTCCATCGGGTGGGGGTCGAACGTCATCAGCACTGCGGGAACTTCACGGGACCGTGCGGCCTTGACCGCCTGGTTGATCAGCTCGGCATGTCCGCGGTGCACCCCGTCGAACACGCCGATCGTGAGGACGCACCTGCCCCAGTCCGTGGGGATCTCATCCTGACCCCGCCAGCGCTGCACGGGTGTAAGACTACGACGCGCCGGGCCCTGCGGCCGCGCAGGATGCCCGGTTGAGGTGACGATTGCCTAAACTTCTTCAACGTGAGCCCTGAAGGCAACCAACGCGACCTTTCGACGGTTGCCCAGGACTATCTGAAAGTCATCTGGACCGCCCAGGAGTGGTCGCGGGAAAAGGTCAGCACGAAGATGCTCGCCGAGCGCATCGGGGTGTCGGCGAGTACCGCC
>JAOPVF010000017.1 GCA_025963195.1 Mycobacterium sp.
CCCACTACCGAACGACGCGATCAACGAGCTGGTGTCGATTCGGTGACCCGCCGGACCGTTACCTGAGCGCGGCCTTGTAGTTCTTCTTGGCTGCGCGGCGAAGCTGGACGATCCTGGCGGCTCCGGCCAGCGTGGTGATCAGGCCGCCCAGTACCGCCGCCAGCAGGATCGCCACACCGTTCGGCAGACTCCAGTCCCACCCGAGGAAGTGGTAGGTGGCCGAGGTGGTGTTCTGCGCGATGAAGATCAGCAGAACGATCAGGATGAGGAAGCCGACTATGAGCGCCGACCACAGTGCGGCGGCCCTGGTGAACTTCACCGCGTTCTCGGGTGGCGGCGGCGCCGGCGCCGGCACGTTTGGCGGCGGCTCGCCCACCGTCCGCTCGAGGGACCCGGGCAGTTTCGGCTCGACGGGCGGCAGGTTCGCGTCGGTACTCATGACCCCATCTTTGCCCGTTGGGCGTGCGAATGAAACCGGCGGTACCGGATTAACGCCGAAGCGTCACAAGGACTCGATGATCCGCTTCGCCGTGGCCAGATCGACGTTGGTCTCGGCGCGGTACCTTGATGGCCTCGATCGTGTTGCCCGAGGCGACAAGCCGTTGCACGGCGGGCGACACCTGGGTCCGGGACAGCGCCCGCAAATCGGGCGTCGGCACACCGGTCTTCTCGTATAGGTGCTGGACGAGCTGCTCGAGAATGCCCAGGCGTTCGTAAACGTCATTGGATGTCATCGCGTCAGAGTGTCACCCGCATTGCCGGGTAAACGGTCCGTTCAGCACGAGTTAAAGCCCGGCAACATCCCGTGCAGGCCGTTAGGGTCGCGGGGAGCAGGTGCCGCCCGAAAGGACTTTTCGATGAAGCCCGCGCGACGAACCGTGCACAGCAGAAGCCTGGCCGTACTCGCGGCCGTCATCGCCCTCATCACCGCAGGCTGCGGCAGTTCCAACCCGCTTGGCGGCGGCGCGGTGTCGGGTGACCTCAAGTCGATCGTGGTGGGCTCCGCGGACTTCCCCGAGTCGAAGATCATCGCCGAGATCTACGCGCAGGCGCTGGAGGCCAACGGCTTCACCGTCGGTCGGCAGTTCGGCATCGGCAGTCGCGAAACCTACATTCCGGCGGTCAAGGACCACTCGATCGACCTCATCCCCGAGTACACCGGGAATCTGCTGCAGTACTACGACCCGAAGACCAAGGCGACCGATCCCGCCGCCGTCGAGTTGGCCCTCTTCCGTGCGCTGCCCGGCGACCTGTCGATCCTGACACCATCGCCGGCCAGCGACCAGGACACCGTCGTGGTGACCGACGCGACCGCCAAGAAGTGGAACCTCAAGACCATCGGCGACCTCGCATCGCATTCTGCCGAGGTGAAGTTCGGGGCGCCGTCGGAGTTCCTGAACCGCACCCAGGGCCTGCCCGGCCTCAAGGCGAACTACGGACTCGACGTGGCGCCTGCCAACTTCGTCGCGATCAGCGATGGCGGCGGTCCGGCCACGGTGCGCGCGCTGGTCGACGGCACGGTGACTGCTGCCGACATCTTCAGTACGTCGCCTGCGATCCCGCAGAACAAGTTCGTCGTGCTCGAGGACCCGAAGAACAACTTCCTTGCCGCCAACGTCGTCCCATTGGTCGCGTCGCAGAAGCTGTCGGATCAGCTCAAGACGGTGCTGGACGCCGTGAGCGCGAAGTTGACCACCCCGGCCCTGATCGAGATGAACGCCGCGACGTCAGGCAATGGCGGCATCGATCCCGACGAGGCGGCGAAGAAGTGGATAACGGACAACGGGTTCGACAAGCCGGTGGGGGAATGACCATCCGATGATCAACTTCGACGAAGTCCGCAAGGTCTATCCCGATGGCACGGTCGCCGTCGACGACCTGACGCTCCACGTGCCCGACGGCACGCTGGCCGCGTTCGTCGGTCCGTCCGGCTGCGGCAAGACCACCTCCATGCGCATGATCAACCGGATGATCGACCCAACTTCGGGCACGCTGACGGTCGACGGCAACGACATCACCAAGGTCGACGCCGTCAAGCTTCGGCTTGGCATCGGTTACGTCATCCAGAGCGCCGGATTGATGCCGCACCTCAAGGTCGTCGACAACGTCGCCACCGTGCCGGTGCTCAAGGGTGAATCCCGACGCAACGCACGCAAGGCCGCGTTCGGCGTGCTGGAGCGTGTCGGCCTCGACCCGAAGCTGGCCAATCGCTACCCGGCGCAGCTCTCGGGTGGCCAGCAGCAACGCGTCGGTGTGGCCCGTGCGCTCGCAGCCGATCCGCCGATCCTGTTGATGGACGAGCCGTTCAGCGCCGTCGACCCCGTGGTTCGCGAGGAGTTGCAGGCCGAAATCCTGCGTCTGCAAAGCGAACTGCGCAAGACCATCGTCTTCGTCACCCACGACATCGACGAGGCGATCAAGCTCGGCGACAAGGTCGCGGTGTTCGGCCGCGGAGGCAAGCTGCAGCAGTACGACGCGCCTTCGCGGCTGCTGTCCAACCCCGCGAACGACTTCGTCGCCGCATTCGTCGGCGCAGACCGCGGGTACCGCGGTCTGCAGTTCTTCGAGGCGACGGGCCTTGAGCTGCACGACATCCGGACCGTCGGTGAGCCCGGCATCGACTCCCTCGACCTGGGTGTCGGGGACTGGGCGCTGGTGATCAAACCCGACGGCTCGCCGTACGCGTGGATCGACGCCAACGGGGTCGGGCTGCACCGTCAGGGAAAGTCGTTGTACGACAGCAGTATTGCGGGCGGATCGCTCTTCCGGCCCAAGGGCACGCTGCGGCTGGCGCTCGACGCGGCGCTGTCGTCGCCGTCGGGTCTCGGCGTGGCGGTCGACGACAAGGAGCAGGTGATCGGCGGCGTCAAGGCCGATGACGTCGTGGCGGCACTGGAGTCCCAACGACAGCGACGCGCATCCGGAGGGCAGGAGCGAAGCGACCCGGGAGAAAGCAAACGGGGGGACTAACCGATGAACTACCTGTTCACCCACCTCGACGACGCCTGGGCATTGACGCTCATCCATCTGCGGTTGTCGTTGGTGCCCTTGCTGATCGGCTTGCTGATCGCGGTACCACTCGGCGCGTTCGTGCATCGAAACACGGTGTTGCGCAGGGTCGTGACGGTCACCGCGAGCATCGTGTTCACCGTCCCGTCCCTTGCGCTGTTCGTCGTGCTGCCGCTGATCATCCCGACCCGGATCCTCGACGAGGCCAACGTCATCGTGGCGCTGACGCTCTACACCGTCGCTCTGCTGGTCCGCGTGGTACCAGAGGCCCTCGACGCTGTGCCGCCCGCCGTGCTCGACGCCGCCACGGCAGTCGGCTACCGACCGTTCGTCCGCGTCGTGAAAGTGGAACTGCCGCTGGCCATTCCGGTGCTCATCGCGGGGCTGCGGGTGGTTGCCGTCACCAACATCTCGATGGTGTCGGTCGGCTCCGTGATCGGCATCGGCGGCCTCGGCACCTGGTTCACCGAGGGCTACCAGGCCGACAAGAGCGAGCAGATCATCGCCGGCATCGTCGCGATCTTCGTGCTCGCGATCGTCATCGACACCCTGATCATGCTGGTGGGCAAGGCCGCGACGCCGTGGATCAGAGCGGGTCGGGTCAGCCGCAAGGACGCAGGGGCGAGCGAAGCGACGGGGAAGAAGGACGCAGGGGCGAGCGAAGCGACCGGGAAGACGGCGGCTGCGACGTGAACTTCCTGCAGCAGGCTCTGTCCTACATCTTCACCGCCGCCAACTGGGGCGGCCCTGCCGGCCTCACCGCCCGCATCCTCGAACACCTCGAGTACACCGTCGTCGCGGTCGTCTTCTCGGCCCTCATCGCGATCCCGATCGGCATGCTCATCGGGCACACCGGCCGCGGCACCTTCCTGGTCGTCACCGGCGTCAACGCCCTGCGGGCCCTGCCCACGCTCGGCGTGCTGCTGCTTGGCGTGCTGCTGTGGGGGCTCGGTCTGGTGCCGCCGACGGTTGCGCTGATGCTGTTGGGCATCCCGCCGCTGCTGGCGGGCACCTACTCTGGCATCGCCAACGTCGACCGCGCGGTCGTCGATGCGGCCCGTTCCATGGGTATGACGGAGTCGCGGGTGCTGCTGCGCGTCGAGGTGCCCAACGCGCTGCCGCTCATCCTCGGCGGGCTGCGCACCGCCACCCTGCAGATCGTGGCGACGGCCACCGTCGCCGCATACGCCAGCCTCGGCGGTCTCGGCCGCTACCTCATCGACGGCATCAAGGTGCGCCAGTTCTACCTCGCCCTGGTCGGAGCACTGCTGGTGACTGCGCTGGCGCTGATCCTGGACGCCGCGATGGCCTTCGTCGTGTGGTGGTCGGAGCCGGGCACCGACCGGTTCCGCCGGCTGCCTCAGCCGTTGATCGGCGACGAAGTGGCACTCGAGTCGTCGACTAGATCTCGATCTGGCGAGAGTTCCCGAGGTCGCTACGAATGGGCGGGTCCGTCGCCTACGGTAGAGGGGTGAGTGCAGCAGCCCGCTCCAAGGCAACCGAGGACGCCTGGCCGGCGATCCTGACCTGGCGCGCCCACGACGTCCCACGCATGGAGTCCGTGCGGGTGCAGTTGTCGGGCAACCGCATCAAGGCCTATGGGCGCATCGTCGCCGCCGCCACGCCGAATCACCCGGCGTTCAGTGCGTCCTACGACCTCGTCACCGACGACCGAGGGGCCACCAAACGCCTGTCGCTGACGGTCACCCTCGCCGAGCGCGAACGTCAGCTGTCGATCGCCCGCGACGAAGAGAACATGTGGCTGGTCCAGGATCACCAGAACCAGACCACACGCGCGGCCTACGACGGTGCGCTCGACGTCGACGTGATCTTCAGCCCGTTCTTCAACGCCTTGCCCATCCGCCGCGCCGGGCTCTTCGAACAGGCCGACTCGATCACGACGCCGGTGGTGTACGTGCGGCTGCCAGAGTTGTCGGTGGAGCAGGCGACCGCCAGTTACAGCAGCGACGAGTCCGGCGGCATCAAGCTGGTGTCACCCGTCGCAGACACCACGATCACCGTTGACGACCAGGGCTTCATCCTCGACTATCCAGGACTGGCAGAGCGGATCTGATCACGCCGCCGGCGCGACCCGCGGCGGCCAGTTCGTCGCGCCAGTTCTCGGCACCGACCGTGACGGTCATGATCTGCGGCCTGTCGAAGCTGTCGTAGCGCATCCGCGCGGCGTGGCCGGCCTCGACGAGTTCGGTCACGGGCTGCCCGGCTGCCAGGTGGTCTCTGGCGCTGGTGAGCAGGTCGATCGTGCGGTCGAGCGCCCCGCGTAGCTGCTCGGAGTTGGCCTCGCACATGGCCCGGACCAAGTCGGGGGCCGTCGCGGCCACCCGCGTGCCGTCCCGGAACGAGCCCGCGGCCAGCGCGAACGCGAGGGGGACGTCACCAGCCGTCGTCGCGAGCGCCTCGGCGAGCAGGTGGGGCAGGTGTGAGATCGCGGCGGCGGCGGCGTCGTGCTCGTCGGAGCGGGCGGGGACGACGACACCGCCGCAGTCCAGCGCCAAGTGCATGACCTTCGCCCACACGTCGGGGTCGACGTGATCGTCGACGCTGATCACCCAGGGTGCGCCGACGAACATCCGCCGGTCGCCAGCTGCCCAGCCCGAACGCGCCGTTCCTGCCATCGGATGCCCGCCGACGAATCGGGCGAGCAGGCCGTGGTCCTGGACCGCCTGCAATACGGCGCCCTTCACGCTGGTCACATCGGTCAGCGCGCACTGAGGTGCTGAGGTTCGGATGTGGCCGAGCATGATCGGCAGCGCGGGAACGGGAACGCCGAGAACGATCAGCGCATCGGTTGCCGCCGCCCGAGCAAGGACGTCGTTGACGCTGTCGGTGGCGTCGTACCCGTCGAATCGAGCGGCCTCGACGCCGTCGACCGACCGGTTGTATCCGAAGACCTCGCGGCCGGCGGCCTTTGCTGCCCGCATCACCGATCCGCCGATGAGCCCCAAGCCAAGCACGCACACCGGAGTGGTCACCGTTAAAGGTTGGCATATCGCCGGATCGTGCCTGCACCGGCATCAGCACGATCGCTGGTCAAAGCGCCAGGTCTGCGACTAGCGTTGGTTTCATGGGAGCGCAGCGTGCACAGGCGAAGAAACAAGCCGCAGAACTCCCCGACGGCTTTGGTATCGCGGTCGTCCGCGAGGACGGAAAGTGGCGTTGCACGGCGATGCGCCGGGCCGCGTTGATCAGCCTCAGTGCCGCCGAAACCGAGCTGCGAGAATTGCGCAGCGCCGGCGCCGTTTTTGGGTTGCTCGACGTCGACGACGAGTTCTTCGTGATCGTGCGGCCCGCTCCCGCAGGCACGCGGTTGTTTCTGTCGGATGCGACGGCAGCGCTGGAGTACGACATCGCCGCCGAAGTGCTCGAGAAGCTGGACGCCGACATCGACCTGGCCGACCTCGATGACGAGGACCCGTTCGAGGAAGGTGACCTCGGCGTGCTTGCCGACGTCGGCCTCAACGAGGGCGTGCTGAGCATCATCCTCTCCGACGACGACTATGCCGACGAGCAGCTGGCCCGCATCGCACAGGAGATGGGCTTCGGCGACGAGATGTCTGCCGTGGTCGACAAACTCGATCGGTGAGATCGGACACTCCCGCAGACGAGGCGCTCATCCGCCTCGCCCTGGATGCAGCGGGTTCCGCCAGTCCCCGCGACGTGCCGATCGGCGCGGTGGTGTTCGCTGCGGACGGCACCGAGCTGGCGCGCGCGGCCAATGCCCGTGAAGAACTTGGCGATCCCACCGCACACGCCGAGATCCTCGCGATGCGTGCGGCCGCGTGGGTTCTTGGTGACGGTTGGCGCTTGGAGGGCGCAACGCTGGCCGTGACCGTCGAGCCGTGCACGATGTGCGCGGGAGCGTTGGTGATGGCGCGGGTGGCGCGGGTGATCTTCGGCGCGTGGGAGCCCAAGACCGGCGCGGTCGGCTCGCTGTGGGACGTGGTGCGCGACCGCAGGCTGACTCACCGGCCCGAGGTGCGGGGCGGGGTGCTGGCGCAGGAGTGCGCGGCGCCGCTGGAGGCGTTCTTCGCGCGGCAGCGATTGGATTAGCGGGGCCGTCGACCGGTAAGGTGCCACACGGTGGCGTGTCCGAGCGGCCTAAGGAGCACGCCTCGAAAGCGTG
>JAOPVF010000032.1 GCA_025963195.1 Mycobacterium sp.
AGTACAGGATGGTCAGTAGGGCGAAGATGAACGCCTGGATCAGGCCGACGAACAGGTCGAAGGTCTTCCAGATGGCGTTGGGCGCCCACTGGATGTACCAGGGGAACAGCGCGATCAGCCCGACCAGGATGCCGCCGGCGAACATGTTGCCGAAGAGTCGCAGGGACAACGAGATCGGCTTGGCGATCTCCTCCACGATGTTGATCGGCGCCATGAACGTCACGTGTCCCTTGACCACCTTCTTGGCGTGGCCCCAGGCGCCGCGACGCCAGATGCCCGCGGCGTGATAGGCGAGGAATACGAACAGCGCGAGCGCCAGCACGTAGTTGATGTCCGAGGCAGGCGGCTTGACCAGCTCGGTGGCCACCCCGTCGGCCCCGGCGAACTGCACCGGCAGCACCGACAGCCAGTTGGACACCAGGACGAACACGAAGATCGTGACGGCCAGCGGCAGCACGAACGGCGCGATCTTCATGCCGATCGCGGCCTCGATCTGCTGACGCATCTGGATGGTGATGGCCTCGAAGAACAACTGCACGCCGCCGGGCACGCCGGTCGAGGTGACCTTCGCCCGCAGGAAGAACGCCAACGCGATGACGATGATCGCCGCGATGCTCGTCCCGATGATGGTGTCGAGGTTGAACGTCAGCCCGAGCCAGTGCACCTCTTCGTGATGCCCGACGTGGATCGCGGCACCGCCCGCGGCGAGAACAGTCTCAGTCATTGCTGTCAGCTCAATCCTTCGATTCCGTGTCGATGACTTTCAGACCCTCGGTGCGGATCTTCTTCATCACGGGCAGGCTGGTGCTCAGCACCAGCAGGGCCCGGAAGATCGCGAGCCCGAACAGCACCGCGATGCCGCCGTGAGTCTTGAAGAGGAACGCGATGGTCATTGCGATGGCGGTGATGACCAACAACCGCGTTGCGGAGTTGAGGGCCATCTTCTTCTTGAGCGGATGGTCCTCGGCGGTGATGGCCTCGACGGCGCGCCGGACCAGGAGTGCGTTGAGCAAACCCAGGATCAGGCCGACACCGAAGAAGACTCCGAAGAAGATGTGCCCCGTGTAACCGGCGGCCAGAACGGCGATTCCGGTCAGCGCCACGCAGATGGCGAACAGACGGACCGGCCTAAACGCCACGGACGGAAACACCAACGGCGCATCCTGCGCTGGCGTCGTCACTGCTTCACCTCAATCCCGCTTTCACGGAAGCCGTCCCCTTTGACGAGCGAAGTTCCGGTGCGTGCCCGACGAGCGTATCGAAGGGCGTCGGGCGCGCTGGAATCACCCAAGGGGTAGCTCCCTTTGTCGGTCGTTATTCGGCGCCGATCGGTCGGTGAACCGATGGGCCCGGGGGCCGGCAACCCGCGAGGTTTTTCGGGTTCTACCAGCACCGTACCACACAGGAAGCAGCCAGAAACGGGGTCCTACTACTTTTCGTCGTACTTACTAGTCTGGCAGGTCGCTGGGTGCCTCTTCGCGGCGCCGCAACAGCGGGATGAGGGTGATGACGACGGCCACCAGAATCGCCGCCAACATGACCCCGCCGGTATAGCGGGGATCGAAGAAGATGGTGCTCGCCGCGCCAAGCGCGACGATGCCCACCCACATATAGATCAGCAGAACCGCACGCCGTTGCGAGTGGCCGATCTGCAGCAGTCGGTGGTGCAGGTGCATCTTGTCCGGGCTGAACGGGCTGCGTCCCGCGCGCGTGCGGCGCACGATCGCCAGCAACATGTCGAGCGCAGGCACGAACAGCACCGCAATCACCAGAAGGAACGGCGACAGCAGGGCGAACACGTCGCGCGCGCCGTACGAGACCTGTGAGATCGGGCCCGCCGCCGTGGTGGACGCCGCCGCGAGCATCAGCCCGATCAACATCGAGCCGGAGTCCCCCATGAAGATGCGGGCCGGGTCGAAGTTGTGCGGCAGGAAGCCGAGACACGCGCCGGCGAGCACCACCGAAATCACGGCGGGCGGGTAGAACAGCACGTCGCCGCCGTGGTCGCGGAGAAGCCCGATGGAGAAGATGCAGATCGCAGCCGCTGTGATGAGGCCGAGCCCGGCGGCCAGCCCGTCCAAGCCGTCGACGAAGTTCATCGCGTTGACGATCGACACCGTCAACGCCAACGTCAGCAGGATCGAGGTGACCTGGTCGAGCACGATGGTGCCGACGCCGCCGATCGGGATGTACAGCACGCTCCACGCCACGCCCATGGTGACCAGCACGCTGGCGGCCGTGATCTGTCCCGCGAACTTGGTGAGCGCGTCCAGACCCCACCTGTCGTCGACGAGGCCGATCGCCATGATCAGGCCACCGGCCACGACGACGGCGGGCATGCCCGACGAGTACACGAAACCCCGTGTCAGCGCGGGCAGCTGGGATGCCAGCAGGACCGCGCTCACCACGCCGACGTACATCGCCAGCCCACCCATCCTGGGAGTCGGCTGGGTGTGCACGTCACGGTCGCGCGGATAGGCCACCGCACCGAGTCGGGTCGCCAGCGCCCGCACCCAGCCGGTTGCGAAGTAGGTGATGATCGCGGCGGTCAGGCCGACGAGGGCGAGCTCGCGCAGTGGCACGCCGGCGCCCTGATCCGACAGGGCAAGCGTGCCCGTCGCGAACAGCGCATCGCTCACCACGCGGTGAACCGTACTTGACCGAGCTGTGACGCACGAAGCCGTCAATGCGCTCAGGGGCGTGGCCGATCGCGCTGCGCGGACGAACCGGTGCCCTATCGTCCGTACGCGCCGTGGACCTTCAGCAAATCTCCCAGGGCGGGCAGCGCTGAGCTCAGACCGCGAGCGTCTCGGCCTCGACGCCGAGCACGTCGGCGATGGCGGCCGCGGTGACCGGCCCCTGCCGCAGCACCTTCGGCTGTGCGCCGGTGAGGTCGATGATCGTGGAGGCGGCCTGCTGTGCCGACGTGCCACCCTCCAGATACACCTCGACGAGGTCGGCGAGTTGCTCGCGGGCGTCGGCAGCGGTGACGGCGGCGGGCCTGCCCGAGATGTTGGCACTGGACACCGCCATCGGCCCGACTTCGCGCAGCAGCTCGATCGCGATGGGGTGTAGGGGCATGCGCAGCATCACGGTGCCGTACGCGTCTCCGAGATCCCACTGAAGGGACGGCGCCTGGCGCACGACGAGGCTCAACGCACCGGGCCAGAACGCCTGGATGAGCTCCCGCGCGGCGTCCGGCACCGAGTACACCAGGCCGTCGATGGTGTGCCACGACCCGACGAGCACGGGGACCGGCATGTCGCGACCGCGGCCCTTGGCGGCCAGCAGCGCGGCCACGGCCGTGCCGTCGAATGCGTCGGCACCGATGCCGTAGACGGTGTCGGTCGGCAAGACGACCAGGCGACCGCCCTTGAGCGCACTGATCGCCGACGCGATTCCCGCTTGACGCTGGCCAGGGTCGGAGCAGTCGAACAGTTCGGTCATGGTCCTAGCTTCTCACTCCCGCGAGGGTCGCCGTCACGAAGCGGGGGCGACCGGCGAGGTCACGCCGGGACACCACGTCGGTGAACGCACCGGCCCGGTCGAACAGCGCAGTCGTGGCGTCGGCGGTGGTGTCGTCGTGCTCGACGCCGATGGAGGCTCCGGGCCGCAACAGCCGGACGGCAAGGTCGACGATCGGCCCGATCACCTGCATGCCGTCCGGGCCACCGAACAGCGCGTGTTCCGGATCATGTTGGGCCACTTCGGGTTCCAGGTGAGCACCGTCGGGTATGTAGGGCGGGTTGGCCACGATCAGGTCGACGGTGCCGTCGTGCTCGGACAGCAGTCCGGGGACGGTGACGTCGGCCTCGACGAGTTCGATTGCGGAGGCGGCACTGTTGCGTCGTGCGTACGCCAGTGCGTCGACGGAGTCGTCGACGGCGATGATCCTGGCGCCTGGCCGGTAGTGGGCCAGCGCGACGGCCAGTGCACCGGATCCGGTGCACAGATCGACGATCACCGGCTGGGCCGGGAGTGGTTGCACGAGAGCCCATTCCAGGAGCGATTCGGTCTCTGGCCGCGGTATGAACACGCCAGGACCGACGGCCACCGTCACGGATCCGAACGCCGCGCTCGACGTCAGGTGCTGCAGCGGGATCCGTCGGGCCCGGGCATCGATCAAGTCGCGGTAGCGGCCGAAGAACGGCTCGTCGGGTTCGTGGAATGCCAGCCGGCCGCGGTCGATGCCCGCGGTGTAGGCCGCGAGTTGCTCGGCATCGACCCGAGGGGTGTCGACGCCTGCCGCGGCAAGCGTGCCAGTCGCATCGGCGATTGCCCGACGCAGGCGCGTCATGCCTGCTGCAGCCTGGACTGTTTGTCGGCGGCGCCGAGCGCGTCGAGCAGAGCGTCCATGTCACCGTCGAGCACCTGATCGAGGTTGTGTGCCTTGAAGTTGATCCTGTGGTCGGCGATCCGGTTCTCGGGAAAGTTGTAGGTCCGGATGCGCTCGCTGCGGTCGACGGTGCGGATCTGGCTGGCCCTGTCGGCGGACGCGTCGGCCGAGGCCTGCTCCTCGGCCAGCGCCTGCAGCCGGGCAGCCAGTACGACCATGGCGCGAGCCTTGTTCTGCAACTGCGAGCGCTCGTTCTGGCACGTGACGACGATGCCGGTGGGCAGGTGGGTGATGCGGACTGCGGAGTCGGTGGTGTTGACGCCTTGGCCGCCCTTGCCGGAGGACCGGTAGACGTCGATGCGCAGATCGGACTCATCGATCTGAACCGCCTCGACGTCCTCGGGTTCGGGATAGACGAGTACGCCGGCGGCCGAAGTGTGCACGCGTCCTTGCGATTCGGTGACGGGCACCCGCTGTACGCGGTGCACGCCGCCTTCGAACTTCAGCCGCGACCACACGCCGTCGGCGGAATCGCCCTTGCTGGCGAAGGTAATCGTGGCGTCCTTGTAACCGCCGAGGTCCGACCACGTCTCGTCGAGCACCGTCACGGTCCAACCGTGGCGCTCCGCGTACCGCATGTACATCCGGGCCAGGTCGGCGGCGAACAGCGCCGATTCCTCGCCGCCCTCGCCGGATTTGACCTCGAGGACGACGTCGTCGCCATCGTGTGGGTCGCGCGGCGCAAGGAGGTCGGCGAGCTGGGTGCTCAGTTGCTCGACGCGCGCCTCGAGTTCGGGCACCTCCGCGGCGAACGATTCGTCGTCAGGGGCCAGCTCACGCGCCGCCTCTAGATCCCCACGGGTGGCATCGAGCTTGCGGTACGTCGACACGATCGGCGCGATCTTGGCGAACCGGCGGCCCACCTTGCGGGCTGCCCCGGCGTCGGCGTGCAGATTCGGGTCGGCGAGCTGGCGCTCCAGGTCGGCATGCTCTGCCAGTAGCGCATCAATCTTCGGTGTATCCGTCATCACGACCTCCTTCCCCTGAACGCAAACCGACGCCCGTTCTGTTCGGATTCGACAGATCGGGCGTCGGTAAGGCAGCTACTTGTCGGCGTCAGCCTTGGCAGCTCCGGCGCGCTTGCCGTAGCGCTTCTCGAAGCGTGCGACGCGGCCGCCGCTGTCGAGAATCTTCTGCTTGCCGGTGTAGAAGGGGTGGCACTGGGAGCAGACTTCAACCACGATGTGGCCGCTCTCCTTGGTGCTATGCGTCTGGAAGGTGTTGCCACAACCGCAGACCACGGTGGTCTCGTTGTAGGCGGGGTGAATACCCGATCTCATTTTGGTCCTCTTCGATAGTTGGTCGCCGGGTCGCCCGAGCCCTGACCCAAAGGTCTTCGAGCGTGAACCGGAACCGAGGTGACGGTTCATTATGCCAGGTCAACCGCCAACCTCCTAAACGCGCGCGTACCGGCGGCTATTCCGTCCCGCTTCCACAGCTCTCGCCCGTCGGGGTTGACGCCGAGGCCGATCAGCTCGCGCTTGAGGATCTTGTTGGTCGCCGTGCTTGGCAGATCGGCGGCGATCCAGACGTAGCGTGGCCAGGCCTTCGGGGACAGGTCGCGCTGCGCGGCGAGGAACTCCGCGAACGCTTCGGGGGTCAGTCCCGTGTCGTCGCGCAGCACGATCGCGGCCATCACCTGGTCACCGACGTGTTCGTCGGGCACCGGGTAGACCGCCACCCGGCTGATCGCGGGCAACCGCAGCAGGATGCGCTCGATCGGTGCGGTCGTGAGGTTCTCGCCGTCGACGCGCATCCAGTCGGCGGTGCGACCGGCAAGGTAGATCCAGCCGTCGGCATCGCGGTAGGCCAGGTCACCCGACCAGTACATGCCGTGGCGCATCCGCTGGTCGGTGGCGCCGGGATCGTTGTAGTACCCACGGAAGAGTCCGCTGCCGGAGGTGTTGACCAGCTCACCGATCGCCGCGTCGACGTTGGCAAGGGCACCCGTCTCGTCGAACCTTGCGACGTCGCACTCCCGGACCGTCTCGGGGTCGTAGACGGCGACGCCGGGGAAGCCCCTTCCGATCGAACCGGTCGGGCAGTCGTCGGGTCTGGACACGATGACCGCCGTCTCGGTCGAGCCGAAGCCGTCCCACACGGTGCATCCGAACCGGCGGCCGAATTCGTCGATGTCCCGATCGGCGGCCTCGTTGCCGAATGCGACGCGCAACGTGTTGTCCGCGTCGTCGGGTTGCTCGGGCGTGGCCAGGATGTAGGCAAGCGGCTTGCCAACGTAGTTCATGTAGGTCGCGCGGTAACGCCGCACGTCCGGCAGAAACCTCGATGCCGAGAATGCGGCGGGTGCCATGGCGGCCCCGGCGGCGAGTGCGACGCTCCAGCCCGCGTAGACGGCATTGGAGTGAAACAGCGGCATGGCCAGATAACAGACGTCGGAGCCGGTCAGCCCGTATCGCTCGACCAGTGCTCTGCCGGCGAACAACACCATCGCGTGCGGCACCTCGACCGCCTTGGGGTCACCGCTGGTGCCCGACGTGAAGATCATCATGAACGTGTCGTCCGCCCCGACTTCGCGATGCGGCACCAAGGCGGGCGCGGCGGCGAGCAGGTCCGCCCAGCGCGCGGTGGACACGTCGAGGACGGTCACGCCGGGCAGGTCCGCATCGAGGTCGAGGTCGTCGAGCAGGTGCCGGTGCTCGGCATCGGTGAGAACGATCTGACAGTCCACCCGCGTGATGTCGCGGGCAAGCGCGTCGCCGCGGCGGGTGGTGTTGATGCCACACAGGACGTACCCGCCCAGGGCTGCGGCGGCCAGGGCGGTGAGCATGTCGGGGGTGTTGGCCATGAGGACGCCAACGTGCAGCGGTCGCTGGAAATCGGCTGAGGCAATCAGCGCGGCGGCCTGTGCTGCGGCTTCATCCAGGTGTTCGCGCCAGGTCCAGGACCGGTCGCCGTACTTGATCGCGACGCCGTCCTGCTCGGCGCGTTCGCGAAGAAGCTGCTGCAGCGTATCCGCCATCGTTGGCCGCCCCGATCCGATTGGCTGAACAGATAGTGCAGAGTGTCTACCATCTTCGACCGGCCACGCGGTAGCGTCTGGCCACTGGCAGACTGAGCAGACTGAGCGACGCTTGCGGAGCGAACATCTGGCACGCAACCGTCAACTAACCGAAATCGATCAGGAGTCGCCGTTGACCGGCACCACGTCACCTCCTCCGGCCACCAGGACGGTCCGCGAACGATTGATCGATGCGGCCGAGGTGTGCTTGCGCGCCAGGGGAATTCGCGCGACGACCGTGTCCGAGGTCGCTGAAGTCGCGGGGGTCTCGAGAGGCTGGCTGTATCGCCACTTCCCGGACAAGGTGTCGCTGCTGGGTGCCGCCATCGTGCGCCTCAACGACACCTACTGGTCGGAGGCGCACGCCGTGCTCGAACCGATCGACGGGCTGGACGAACAGCTCGCGGCGGGCATCCGCCACGGCCGGACGGCATATGACGACCCGGGCGCGCTGCTGATGAAGTTGCGCCGCGACGAGCCCGATGAATTCGCGGCGTGCGCGGGCGCCGGCGTGCAAGGCCTGGTGCCCGACATCGCCAGCTTCTGGTCGCGGTACCTGGAGGCCGCACGGGAATCTGGTGAGATACATGCCGACGTCCACATCGGCGAAGCATCAGAATGGGTTGCGCGAGTGATCATTTCGTTTGCGACCGTGCCAGGGCAGCTGCTCGATCCTGCCGATCACCAAGCGGTGCTGACGCACGTCCGTCGCTACGTGATGCCTGGGCTGCGCGCCGACCCCGCCATCTGACTTCGGCCCAGACAACGCAGAAGCCCCGCACGCGCAGGTGGCGTGCGGAGCTTCTGTCTGTCGTGGTTAGTCGGAGTCCATGTTCTGGGGCGTGGTCTTGGAGACCTGCACCAGGAACTCGTAGTTCGTCTTGGACTTGCGCAGCTGGCTCATCAGCAGGTCGATGGCCGCGTGCGAGTCCAGCCCGGACAGCACTCGGCGCAGCTTGTGCACGACGGCGAACTCGTCGGGGCCGAGCAACAGCTCGTCCTTGCGGGTGCCCGACGGGTTGACGTCGACCGCGGGGAACACCCTGCGCTCGGAGATCTTGCGATCCAGCTTGAGCTCCGCGTTGCCGGTGCCCTTGAACTCCTCGAAGATGACCGTGTCACCGGTGGACCCGGTCTCGACCATGGCCGTGGCGATGATCGTCAGCGAGCCACCGTCCTCGATGTTGCGGGCCGCGCCGAGGAACCGCTTCGGCGGGTACAGCGCGGTCGAGTCGACACCACCGGACAGGATGCGGCCCGATGCCGGGGACGCGTTGTTGTACGCGCGGCCCAGCCGGGTGATCGAGTCCAGCAGAACGACGACGTCGCTGCCCTGCTCGACGAGCCGCTTGGCCCGCTCGATCGCCAGCTCCGCGACGGCCGTGTGATCTGACGGCGGGCGATCGAAGGTCGAGGCGATGACCTCGCCCTTCACCGAACGCTGCATGTCGGTCACTTCTTCGGGCCGCTCGTCGACCAGGACCACCATGAGGTGGCATTCCGGGTTGTTCGTGGTGATCGCGTTGGCGATGCTCTGCAGGATCATCGTCTTGCCAGCCTTCGGCGGCGACACGATCAGGGCGCGCTGGCCCTTGCCGATCGGCATGATCAGGTCGATGACGCGGGTGGTCAGACGATCCGGGGTGGTCTCCAGGCGCAGCCGCTGGTTCGGGTACAGCGGGGTCAGCTTCTGGAACTCGGGACGCTTCTTGGCGTCCTCGATCGATCCGCCGTTGATGGTGTCGAGGCGGACCAGCGGGTTGAACTTCTGCCGCGGGTTCTGGCTGCTGTTGCCACCGCCGCCACCCTCGCCCTCGCGGGCGATCCGGACCGCACCGGTCACGGCGTCGCCGCGGCGCAGGCCGTTCTTGCGGACCATGTTCATCGACACGTAGACGTCGTTCGGTCCGGCGAGGTAGCCGGAGGTACGGACGAATGCGTAATTGTCGAGCACGTCGAGGATGCCTGCGACGGGCTGGACGACGTCGTCCTCGCGGAGTTCGGTGTCACGATCGCCAGCGCCGCCGCCTTCGCCGCCTGTGCGCTCGCCGCGCCGCCTGCGATCGCGGAAGCGGCGGCCGCGTCGACCCTGCCGGCCGTCGCCATCGTCGTCGTCGTCGTTGTTCGAGTTGCCGCCCTGGTTGCCGCCACCCTGGTTGGACTGGTTTCCGCCACCCTGGTTGGACCGGTTGCCACCGCCCTGGTTGGACTGGTTGCCCTGGTTACCGCCGTCGTTGGACCGGTTGCTGTCCTGACGGGAGTTCTGGGCGCGCCTGTCGTCGCTCTTCCCTTCGGTCTTGGGGGCCTTGCCTTCGGCCTTGTCCTCGGCTTGGGGCTCCGCCTTGACCTCGACCTTTTCTTTGGCCTTGTCGGGCGCGTCGTCGGTCTTGGTCTCGGTGTCCGCGGACGGCGTACCGGCCTGACGTGAGGCGCCCCGGCGCTCGCGGCGCGCACGGACCGGCTGTTCGGCGGGTGCTTCGGCGGCGTTCTCCGGGGTCTCGACGGCAGGAGCGACCGCAGCCTCCGAAGCTTGGCCATTGTTGTCGGCAGTGCCCTCGGCGCGCTTCTCGCGGATTGCCGCGATCAGCTCGCTCTTGCGCATCCCGGAAGCACCCTTGACGCCCACCTCATTGGCAAGCGCGCGCAGGTCGGGCAAGACCATCCCGGTCAGTGAACCGCCACGCTCGCTACGGGTGGCAGTGGCCGCCGCCGCGGGAGCGGCCGAAACCGGCTCGGAGATGTCTGGATTCACGGAGTCCGGCGACACGACGTCGCTGCTGTCCGTGGTGAAGAGGTCCGTATCAGTCACGGATTTCCTTTCTTTCCCTCGCTGATTTCGATCGCGCGAGGGTTCATCGCACTCAGCGGAAACGCCGAGTGCCGAGGTCCCACCGTCGCCGATGCAACGGTGATCGCTGGGGTTCGCCGCGATACGGCGAGCCGTCATCCACGAGAAGAATTGGTGGTCGTCCTAGTGTCGGCGCAGAAACAGACGCTGCGATTGCTGGACGAGAGCGAGGATAACCCGCAT
>JAOPVF010000060.1 GCA_025963195.1 Mycobacterium sp.
GAGCCGATGATGATCTGCGAACCGGACGAGCCCGAGTTGTTCCCGCCTCCCGAGAGTGGATCACTGCCGCCGCCCGCACCGCAGGCGGCCAACGCGAGCACGGAGGTGGTGGCAAGGGCTGAGATGATGATGCGTTTCTTCATGAGTTTCTCCTGATGTGAGGGTCGGCGCCGAGCGGCGCCTAGGTGGTGGCGGCCGCTGGAACGGTCGTGGAGACGAGTGAGGTGGACTTGGAAGCGGTGCGCCGCAGACCCGGCGACACGATGATTCGACCGAGCCAGGCGAAGCTGAACTCCAGAACGATGGCGAGCAGGGCGACGAGGATGGCGCCGCCTGCCATTTCGGCGAAGTCCGCCTGGGCCCTGCCGTCGAGAATGAAGCGACCAAGACCTTGAAGACCCAGATACGCCGCGATCGTGGCCGTCGAAACGATCTGCAGTGTCGCGCTTCTGACACCGGAGATCATGAGCGGCAGGGCGCATGGAAGTTGCACCCGCAGCAGGATCTGGCGCTTGGTGAAGCCCATCCCGCGGGCCGCACCGACGGCGTCGGGGTCGGCGGTTTGAATGCCGACGTAGGTGCCGGTCAGGATCGGAGGAACCGCCAGTAGGACGAGCACGATGATGGTTGGCAGGACGAAGACCAGTTGCCCTGCGACGACCGGCGATATGACGAGGAAGAGCAGCACCAGCAGCCCCAGCGTCGGGAGTGCCCGCAATGCGTTCGCGAAGCCGGCGACCACTGCCTCGCCTCGTCCGGTGTACCCGATGACGATGCCAAGCGGTACCCCGATCGCCAAGGCGGTCAGTAGTGCGATCGCCGAGTACAGGAGGTGGTATCCGACCTGCGCGGGGATGCCGCCCGATCCCGCCCAGTTCGCCGGGTCGGTGAACCAGCCGATGATGTTCACGAGGTGACCGTCCTTTGGCGCCAGGGGGTTAACAGCTTGTTGCCCCAGATGATCAAGCCGTCGAAGATGACCGCGAGCACGACGCACAGGACGACTCCGGTGATGAGCGGAACGTAGAGCCGAAGTTGAAATCCCTGTGTGAACAGCGATCCGAGCTGTGGGATGCCGAGCAGGGCGGCCATGGTCACGATGCTGACGTTCGATACGACGGCAACCCGCAGTCCCGCCGCGATGACGGGCACGGCGACGGGCAGTTCGACCAGTAGCAGCCGCTGCCAGCTGCGGTACCCCATGGCCTCGGCGGCAGCCACCGTGTCGTGCGGCACCGAGCTCAGCCCGTCGGCGACCACGCGCACTAGCAGCGCAAGGGTGTAGAGCGTCAGTGCGACAACGATGTTGATCGGATCGAGGATCTTCGTGCCGAGGATGACAGGCAGGATGATGAACAGGGCGAGTGAGGGAATGGTGTAGAGCAGGCTCGACGTTCCGACGATGGCCGCGTACCCGCGCCCCCATCGGTGGGCCCACCACCCGAGCGGCAGCGCAATGATCAGGCCGAGGAGCGTCGGCACCAGGGTCAGCCACACGTGGCTGATGGTCAGCTCGATGATGCGATCGAGGTTGGACGAGATCCAGTTCATGCCGTCACGATTCCCCGGTCGCTGCGCTCCTGCCCGCCGGTCACTGCCGTCCTCGCAGAGTCCTTGGCCCGCTTGATGGCATCGATCACGTCGTGGTCGGTTGCGGTGCCGAGCAATCGGCCCGACTCGTCGGTGACCACGCAGCGTCCACTCGGGCTCGACAGCGCGGAATTGAGTAGCTCGCGCAGCGGATCGCCCTTGCGTGCCGTCGTGGCACAGAGATTGACGTCGCCGTCCTGCACCGCGTCACCGCGCACGGATGCGGTGTCGACCCAGCCGAGCGGTGCGTTGTTCGCGTCGACCGCAAGGATCCACCGTCCCGGTACCGGCGGAATCGTCGAAACACGCTGTCCCACCGTGATGGTCGGTTCGTCGTTGAGTAGGAGGCTATCGTCGGAGTTGTGGAATCCCAGAGCCCGGTAGCCGCGCGCGGATCCGACGAAGTCGGCGACGAACGCGTCCTTCGGAGCTGCCAGCAGTTCAGCGGGAGTCGAGGCCTGGGCCAGGGTTCCGCCTTCGCGCAGCACCACCACCTGGTCGCCCAGTTTCAGGGCTTCGTCGATGTCGTGCGTGACCATGACGATGGTCTTGGAGATGTCTGCCTGCAGGCGCAGGAACTCGTCTTGAAGCTGGCTTCTCACGATGGGGTCGACGGCACTGAACGGTTCGTCCATCAGAAGGAAGGGGGGATCGGTCGCCAGTGCGCGGGCGACCCCGACGCGCTGCTGCTGACCGCCGGAGAGCTGCCACGGGTACCGGCTGGCGAACTTGGCGTCGAGGCCGACGCGCTCGAGGAGTTCCATTGCCGCCGAACGGGTTTCCTTCTTGCTTCCGCCGAGCAATCGGGGCAGGGCCGCCACGTTGTCGACGACGGTGCGATGGGGAAAGAGCCCGGCATTCTGGATGACGTAGCCGATCCTGCGGCGAAGCGTGACCCTGTCGAGGGTCTGGGTGTCGACGCCGTCCAGCTCGATCGTGCCCG
>JAOPVF010000066.1 GCA_025963195.1 Mycobacterium sp.
ACTTCACCGATGACGAGTACTACGAGAAGCTCGACAAGGAACTGACCTGGCTGGCCAACATGCGTGACGAGGGCATCCGCCGTATTGCGGCGCGCACCGTCGGGCTGTCCCCCGAGGCCAAGCAGGATCTGGTTTTCAAGGCAGACGAGCTCCGCCGCCGGGAACACCTCGACGATTAGCCCGGGGTTACGACGTCGCGGCGGCCGGCGAAATCCGATACAAGATCAGATCAGGCCGCGGCAACGTCCACCCTCCAGTGTCCGATACTGGTTCGCGATCGCGAGAATCCATTCACGATCCGAGTACGACGACGGCTGACGCAGCCAATTAGAGCCCGGGAACTTGGAGTTTGCGACGTCCCGGCCAGCTCCCCGACCTGCGAGAATCCACTCGGCAATACGCAGTGCCTGATCCTCGGGTGATACCGAGAACTCCGCCGGATCCGAAGACTCCTCGAAGGACTCCTCACCCTCGAGTGTGCGGGTGGCCTCCAGGTACAGCGCGTCGGAGATGAGCGACATCTGCTCGGCCACACGGAACAGCAACGGCCCCCTCGGGCGCACACCGATCCCGATGTTGGGGTGGCGACCGTTCAACTCCTCGAGCAGCGGATGAATGATCCTGAGTTCGCGTCGCGCGCCAAACCAGTCCTCGACGCTGGGAAGCAGTGAGCCGCTGGCCACCACCAGCATCGCGCAGCCCAGGAGCGTCGCCGCCGCACCAACTCCGACGAACCGGGTGTTGCCTGCCGCGCGCAGCAGGAAGAAGGCACTCGCCAGCACGATGAGCGCGATGCCGATGGTGAACAGGAATAGCGCCCTGCCCCTGCGGGTGCGGTTGGAATGGCGCGCCCCGGCCCACGCCACCAGCGTCAACGCCAGCAGTACGTAGAGCAAGGGCAGCAGCCACGAGAACGACGTGCCCCCCGAGCCAAGATTGCGCCGCAGATACTCCTCAGGCGCCATCTCCGGCTGTTGCGGTGTGACGAAGAAGGCCACCAAGGTCAGCCCGGCGATCACCGTCGCCACGGCGTACTGAACGATCGCGATGCGTCGGATGGTGGCGGGCCCGCGGCTGGACGACGCCGACGTGATCATCACGCAACTGCCTGCGGCACACGCGATCAGCGCGACCTGACTGAACACCGTGGACACGTTGGGCCACCGCAGCAGGGTGTCGATCAGCAAGGTCAGTGGCTGCCAGTTCAGAGCCGCCACCAACCCGAGGCTGCCCAGCGCGAGAATCATCGCCGCGCTGACCAGAGATTGCTTGTTGACCAGTGCCCAGCCGATGCGTAGGCCGGTCGCCAATCCGAGAAGACCGGCGATCACCCAGACGATCAACCAAACGCCTCTCCGAGCCGCACCTGCACGATCGATGAGCGATCCGATGGAAGGCGGCCAAGTCGGTAGATGAGCAGTGCGGCGAAGTCCTCCGCTTCCTGCTCGGCCTCTTCGCCGCTGGGACCCATGCAACCGGTCCGCTGGTTCAGCATGTATCCGATCAGGTCCGAACTGGCGAGTTCGGTGGTGTCGCGGGCGGCCTCTACGACCGAGATGCCGTCGTGGCCCATGACGAGGTGACCGAGTTCGTGGGCCAGCGTGCGGTCGCCTGCAGGCAGACCCTTCTGGATCAGGAAGACGTCGCGGTCGGTGTATTGGCGCCATTGCCCACACACGCCCGTCGGCAGATCGGCCATCTTGAGTTCGACGGGCCGACCGCGGTCTGCGGCAACGGCTTCGACCAGACGCGTCAGCGAGACCTCGCCGCGTCTGGGAGCGAGATCGAGCACTTCGTTGACGGCGCGTGTGACGCGACGGCTAGCAGGCATACAAACCCCCTCTCGACGGGTCCACTATGACATCGTTGGCCGCCTTGGGGACCAACGATCGGGTTAACCCATGAAGCGCGCCGTGTTCCCGGTCCGCATGGTGCTGCCGGCCCTCGCTTGGCGATACCCGATCAATCCTCCTGCGCCGGTGAGGATCAGGATTCCCGTGAACCCGGGGACGGCGACGGCAGCAACCTCACCGAACCCGGCCGCACGCAGGTACTCCATGTAACCCATCCGGTACGACGGGGCAACCGAGGCCTGATTGCCCGCACTGAACGCAGGTGGCGTCTGTTGCTTTTGCGCAGGCGGAGGGGCCGGCGGTGGGGCACCGGCGCCAGGGTTCGCCGGAGGCAGCGGCGCGGCCGGAATGCCCGGGCGCGGAACGATCCCGGGACCTCCTGCGCCGACCGATCCACCATTGCCATTGGGGACGCCCGCGGCCGGACCGCCGGGGAACACCACGACGGGCAGCGTGATCTGCGCGAAGGGAAGCTGGGAGGCCGCGGTGGCTAGGCCCGTGACGACGTTGTTGACGCCCGTGAGCACTCCGTTGACGGCGTCGACGAACGGGTCGAAGGAGAGTCCACCGATCGGGGCGAGCAATCCTTGCGGAATGGTCGGCAACTGCGGGATGGGCAGCTGCATCCCCGGTGGGATCGGAGACTGCCAGGTGACCTGATTGGGAAGGCCGTCGCTGCCTCCGCCGTTTGGCGTCACCACCTGTGGGATGGCCCAGTTCCACCAGTTGAACGGCCACCACACGACGGGAGCCGCGGCGGGGGGCGGCGTCTCGGCTGCTGCCGCCGCCAGCTTCTCGGACGCCGCCGCCAGCGCCTGCGGCAGGACCGACGGGGCGACCACTACGTGCGTCGTCACGCCCGACGCCTGTTCGCTGGCGGAGGCCGATCCAGTTTGCGGAGCGGGCATGGATGCGGATTCGGTAGGTTTGCTGGAGGTCTCGGTGACGGTGGTCGGTGCCGTCTCGGTCGGGGACGGACTCTCATGCGTGGACTCGTGCGTCGAGGCCGTGCCAGTCGCGGTACCGGTGGTCCCGCCCGAGGGGATGCCGTTGCGTCCGTCTCCGACCTGCGAGCTCGGCTTGGACGGACCGCCCGTACCTCCTGGCGGCGATCCGGGCGCGGAGGCTCCCGAGGTGCCGGTCGCTTGCGGATCGCCGGTCGCCGGCGGCGCGCTGTTGTTCAGCGAACCGCCGGTGTCGGCGGGCTTGCCTGACTCGGGATCCGCAAGCGCCAGCGATGCACCCGTACCGGCCACGAGCAGCCCAGATGCCATCAGACAGGCAGCCGCGGCCAAGCGCATACGGGAAACCACGTCGTCACCAACCCCTCACGCATCGTTGGTCGGCCATCTTGATGTCCGCCAATTGTCGCATAAACATGCTGAACTGTTTGCTGGTGTACCAAACCTCCCCAATCCGTAAGGGGTGAATCCCGTCGCGGCCGGTCCGACGATAGGGTTGGCGTCACCAAGCGCAGCCAGAATCGCGGGATCTCGACGGAATTGACTGGGAGGCAGCCGGGATGGGTGTGTTCAAGCGACGTAAGAGCCGCTCAACCCGCCGGGCCGAGGCCCGTGCGATCAAGGCGAAGGCCAAGCTGGAGGCGAGGCTGGCCGCCAAGAACGAGGCACGCAAGATCAAGGCCGACGGCAAGCGCCAGACGTCGGCCGTCAAGGCGGGCTTGAAGGCACAGCGGGACAGCGACAAGGCCGCTCTCAAGGTTGCTCAGGCACAGCTCAAGGCGGCCAAGGAGGGGAAGCTGTTCTCCCCATCGCGCATTCGCCGGGTGATGACGGTTTCGCGGCTATTGGCCCCCGTCGCGGTGCCGATCGTCTACCGCGCCTCGATCGCGGCGCGCGGCATCATCGACCAGCGCAAGGCGGACCGGCTCGGCGTTCCGCTCAGCCAGCTAGGCCAGTTCTCCGGCTCAGGAGGAGGGCTCTCCGCACGAATCTCCGGCGCTGAGCAGTCGCTGCGGCAGGTCGCCGAGTCGAAGCCCAATGACGCCGAGACCAAGCAGTTCGTGACCGCGATCAACGACCGCTTGAGGGATCTGTCCGCGGCCGTGACCGCCGCCGAGAACATGCCGACCACGCGCCGCAAGGCGGCCCACGCAGCCATCACCCAGCAGTTGGACGGCATCGACGCCGACTTGATGGCCCGCCTCGGCGTGGTCTAGCGACGTGCCCGCCGGCTCCGCCTCACCTGCGATCCACTTGCGGGGGCTGGCTGCCGGCTCGTTGACCGTGGCGCTGGCCACCACCGCGCACGCCGCCGCCGGTGGCGGCACCCCCTCCGGCGCCAGCGCTGCCCAGCTCGTCGTGCTGGCCGTCGTGATCGGGGGGCTTTCGGCGACGATCCGCGTCGCTGACCGGTTCCGGGTCCAGCTGGTGCTGATGGCCGTGGGCCAGCTGCTCGGCCATCTCCTGCTCGGCACGGCTGGTCACCACCACGCCACCGCGGCGGGCCCGTCGGCCGCGACGATGGTCGCCGCCCACCTGTTCGCAGTCACGTGTGGCGCTGCGCTCATCGCGACGGCCGGATACCTGTGCGCCGCACTGTCACGGGTGGTGCGGGCCGCCGTTGCTCCGACGCCGGCCCCGGTGTTCACCGCACCTCCTTCCGCGCTCGTTGCAGCGGATCAGCCGCTGCGCTCCGCCCTCCTTCTCGCCGCGTCGATGTCGCATCGGGGGCCGCCGGTCGGCACCGTTCGCTGACCGACCACCCCCATTCCGACAAAAGGAAACCACTCGAAATGCGATCCATCCGCTTTTCGCGCGCCCTCATCACGACCGCCACCACAGGTGCGGCCATGTCCATCGCCCTGCTCGCCGGCACCGCGCCGGCCTGGGCCCACGTTCACGTAGACGCCGACGACGCCGCGCCAGGCGGTTCCGCGCTCCTGACGTTTCAGGTTCCCGGCGAATCCGAAACAGGCGCTCTGACAACACAGTTCAGCGTCGCACTACCGAAGGTAGCTTCCGCGCGCGCCGAGGTCATGCCCGGCTGGACGAGCCGCCTCGACAGGGATGCCGCTGCGGGCACCGTGAGTTCGGTGACGTGGACGGCCGCGCCGTCAGCCGGGATCTCGTCGGACCAGTTCGCCTTGTTCCGGGTCTCGGTGACACTGCCCAACCAGCCATCGGTCTCCTTCCCCGCAACGCAGACCTACTCAGACGGCAAGGTGGTCCGATGGGATCAGCCGCCGCTTCCCGGCGGCGGCGAACCCGAGTACCCCGTGCCGGAGCTCGCTCTGTCCGGAGCTCCGGCGCCCGAGCACGAGATGGCGCCGTCACCGGCCCCCACGGTGGCCGCACGGGCCGAGCAGCCCGTCGCCGAGGCTCCGAAGGCAGGCGACGACACGGCGCGCTGGCTGGCCGGCGCCGCCCTGATCGTCGCCGCGGCGGCCGTCGCGTTCGCCCTGATCGGACGGCGGCGTACGTGATCCGGAAGATCACCGGGGCGGCATCCCTCGCCCCGGTGTTGGCCGTCCTCGCACTGCTGGCCGTCCTGGCGCTCGCCGGTGCGGGGACGGCCTCGGCCCACGCGACCCGCGTCTCCGCCGATCCCACGCCGGATTCCGCACTCGACAAGGGGCCCGATCGCGTCAGCGGGACGTTCAACGAGCAGCTGCAGACCAGCTTCGCGGCCATGACGGTCGTCGGCCCCGACGGCAACCTATGGTCCACCGGCCCCACCGAAATCCAGGGGGCGGTGGCCAGCGTCGGTCTGCGGCCGCTCGGGCCCGTCGGCACGTACACGGTGAACTACCGGGTGACCTCTGCAGACGGTCACGTGGTGTCGGGTTCGTGGTCGTTCCGGCTGACCACTGCCGGGACGGGCACACCGGGGCCACCGGTGGGCGCGACCGGCCCGGTGGACGACGGCGTCCCGGTCTGGCCGTTCATCGTGGCGGCTGTCGCAATCGTGGGTGCCGGTGCGTGGTGGGCGGTACGACGACGGGCGTGACGCGGCTGCGGATCGTGGCCGCAGGCGTCGCCGTCGTGGTGGCGACGGTGGTGGCCGCGTGGGCTCTCGCCTCTCCGCAGAACTCGTTGAGCGTCACGCTGATTCGCGCAGTCGCCGACTGCTCGGCAGTGGTCACGCTCGGCCTCGCGGTGGTTCCGATGTTCGACTCGGACCGGTACCGCCGCGAGGTCGCCGGGCGTGCCTGCCGACCACTGATC
>JAOPVF010000093.1 GCA_025963195.1 Mycobacterium sp.
ACCTCGCCCCGGACGGGAACCGATATGGGGACCGAATGCGAAACCGCATCGCGCACATTGGCGGCGTGGGAAAGTCCATCGACGTCGTCGGGAATCGGCAGCCCCAGCAGGTCCAGCAGGGTGGGCACCAGGTCGACGCCGCTGAAGGGGTCGTCGTACGTGCGGCCCGGCGTTTGGTGCCGCGTCGGCGGCCGCACGATCATCGCGATGCCGGTTCCTGCGTCATAGAGCGTCGACTTGGCCCGCGGCAGTGCAGGGCCGTGGTCGGTGAGGAACACGACCCAGGTGGAGCGGTCCAGCCCGGTCTCGGCGAGAGTGTCGAGCAACTGACCGACCGCGGCGTCGGCCACCGAGATCGAGCCGTAGAAGTCGGCGAGGTCCTCGCGCACGTCGGGCAGATCCGGCAGGTAGTCGGGCAGGTGGACCGTGTCGGGATCGGTGGGTTGGTAGCGGTCCCGCGGGTAGGGCCGGTGTGTTTCGAAGAAACCGGCGGTCAGCAGGAAGGGCTGTGGTGGCGCGTCCCGCAGCCACTCGGTGGCGCGTTCGACCACGTACTCGCAGAACGAGTTGGACACGTCGTACTCGTCGAATCCGAGCCGCGCCGGAAACGAGGTCTCATGCTGCATTCCGAACAGCGCTGTGTGCCAGCCACATTCCGATAGCAGCTGCGGCATGGTGCGGACACCCGCGCGGTACTCCCAGCCGTGGTGGGCCAGCCCGACCAGTCCGTTGCTCTGCGGGTAGCGCCCGGTGAACAGCGAGCCCCGCGATGGTGAGCACAGCGGCGCGGTGGCATGGGCACGGGTGAACAGGATGCCCTCGGCGGCGAGTCGGTCCAGGCGTGGGCTGGACACGTCGGCGTTGCCGTAGGCGCCGAGATGGCGGCCCAGATCGTGCCAGTGCACGATCAGCACGTTGTCGCGCTGAGGCCCGGTCACGTCGCGTCCTTCATCGTGAGCACACCAAACAGGCTTCCCCGGATGTCGGCAACCCTTTCATTCATCGCGAAGCGACGTCAGAGGACGTTGTTTCCGATGAGCTGCCCGATGGAGCGAATGTCGACCTGGCCCTTGAAGTCGAGCCGAACCCTTCCGAGACCCGAGAACCACAGTTCGAGCTCGGCGTCGAGATCGAATCGTCCCGCGGTTTCGATGCTCCAAGCCTGGATCTTGCTGTACGGGAGAGACGTGTAGTCGCGCTTCTTCCCGGTGAGTCCTTGGACGTTGATCGCGATGAGGCGCTTGTTGGCGAAGACCACCGAGTCGCGCATGCCCTTGAAGCTGAGGTGAACTGCCTCGCCGTTGACGAAAATGGGAGCCAGCTCAGCGGCGATTGCACTGGGGTCGCTCGGTCCGAGTCTCGCGAACACGCCACCACTTTGGAAGTCGATCACTCGAGCAGCGTAGCGATGGCGATTCGGCCCGGGGGCTGGGCCGAGCTACCCCGCACGAACGCCCGCTCGCGTCGGTGCAAGATGCTCAGATGAACTCTTTGCGGCAAAAGTGCCAGAAGGGCCCTGCGCGACGTGCAGTTCGTCGTGGCTGATGCATGTCCCTGCGGCACCGGCGCCATCTACGACGCGTGCTGCGGACCGCTACACCGTGGTGAGCGGCAAGCCGGGACGGCCGAGGAGTTGATGAGGTCGCGATATTCGGCCTTCGCGTGCGGTGATGCCGACTACCTGTTCCGCACCTGGCATCCGCGAACGCGCCCCACCGACGTCACGATCGACGCAGACATCACCTGGAAAGCCCTCGAGATAACCGACACCGCCGCAGGCGGCATCGACGATGAACACGGGGACGTGGAGTTCACCGCTCGGTTCGAGGCTGCAGGCCAACCCGGCTCGATGCACGAGCGCAGTCGTTTCGAGCACCGGGCCGGTCGCTGGTTCTACGTCGACGGCGCGGTCGAGTAGTCAGCACCCGTCAGCAAGGGTCACCAGGAGGCGTGTAATACGGCACGCCCTCCACCGTGTAGCACGGTACTTCGCCGGCAACGTAGGGCGTGGCGGCCGAGGCGATGGCCACGCCGTTGGCCACGCGGCCTGCGACGTCGGTGCAGCCACCGACCGCGACATGGCGTCCCTGCGCGCCAGCGCATACGTCCGCGTTTGCCATAGGTGCGACGGCGAGCGGCGCAACCGCCATCGCCGTCATCGTGAACAGTGCTGCTGCTAGCTTCTTCATGGCACGCGTTCCTTTGCTCGTCCCGACCCAACCGTCAGTATTGACCTAAGCGCAGATTTGCGGCGGCGTTTCCGAGTGGCTAACTGCCCGAGTGCTTAGGTGCGGGGCACGCCGCAGGCGGAGTAGACGAACTTTGGCGGCACGTCGAACGCGAACGACCGCTGCCGCACCCGCATCAGCACCTCTTGCGATAGCGGGGTCTTGTAGTGCAGCGATAGGGAGCCGGAGAAGGTCGGTTCGACCACCGAGATGTCGGGGACGTGGAGTGTCAGCCCACCCTCGTCGAGCGTGGCCGTGACCATCGAACCGGCTGCGTCGGTCCATTGGTGGTCGACCGCCCTGCCGGCCTTCTTGGGAACCGACGACAGCGTGCCGAGCACCCGCTGGTTGGTCAGCGCCAGCGCCCCGACGTAGCTGCGGATGTTGCCCTTGGCGGTCTTTCCCGGCACGTGGCCGGAGAACCGGAACGTGACCGGCAGGAACTCGGCAAGATGGATCAGCCCCTCGGCTTCGACTTGGGCCCGCATGTCGTCGGGGAGGTTGCCGATGCCGAGCATCTTGCGCAGAAGGACGGGCATGGCCACAGAATAATGGCCATGCCCGTCCTCCGGTCAGGTTTGCGCCGGCAGTACCTTCTCGCCGGTCTTGTCGGTGCTCAAGCACAGCGAACAGATGAATCCGTGGTCGCCTGCGGAGGCGATCATGTCGGGCCGTTCGTACTCGTGATGGCAGACATGGCACCTCAGGTGGTCATCGGCGGGGTTGCCGTGTTCGTCGAACATCGGCAGGTCGATCCCGTCGTCGGTGCGGCGCAGGTAGTACTTGCCCTTCGTCGCGACGGCGATGATCGGCGGAAGCACCAGTGCCAGGCCAATGGCGACCAGCGGCGAGTACGGCCGGATGGCCTCCCCGAGCCCGCCGAAGAACGCGATGACGGACAGGCCCGCCGCGATCAGCATCGAACCGAAGCCCACCGGGTTGAACGCGTAGAGCATGCCGCGACGGAACTCCGGCACCTTGGGCGACAACTTCAACAGGTACTTGTTGAACACGATGTCCGACGCCACCACGACGACCCACGCCATACCGCAGTTGGCGTAGAAGCCAAGGATGGTGTTGAGGAAGTCGAACATGTTGGCTTCCATCAGGACTAGCGCGATCAACAGGTTGACGCCGAGGAACACCAACCGGCCCGGGTAGGTCTTGGTGACGCGGGTGAACGAGTTCGTCCACGCCAGCGAACCGGAGTAGGCATTGGTCACGTTGATCTTGATCTGGCTGATGACCACCAGCACGACCGCCAACGTCATGGCCAGCCAGCCTGGCAGGAAGTTCTGGTAGATCTCCAGGAACTGGTGCACCGGCTGGTTGGCGATGCCCGTACTGTCGGCGACGTTCGCGATGAGGTAGACGGCGAGGAACAGCCCGACGATCTGCTTGATCGCGCCGAAGATCACCCAGCCGGGGCCGGCAAGGAACATCCAGGTCCACCAACTGCGCTTGTTCTCCGGCGTCTTGGGCGGCATGAATCGCAGGTAGTCGTTCTGCTCGGCGATCTGGGCGATCAGCGAGAGGCACACGCCTGCGGCCAGCAGCGTCGAGCCGAGGTCGAATCCGGTGCCGCCGTTCTCACCCTGGTATGCGAAGAACTGGCCGACCGACTCGGGATGGGTCACGACGAGGTAGATGAACGGTGCGACCATCAGGATCAGCCACAGCGGGGTGGTCCAAACCTGAAGTGTCGAAAGCACTTTCATGCCGTAGATCACCAGTGGGAAGATGATGAGCGTGGAGGCCGCATAGCCGAGCCAGAGCGGGATGCCAAGGCCGAGTTTCAGCCCCTGGGCCATGATCGAGCCCTCGAGCGCGAAGAAGATGAAGGTGAACGTCGCGAAGATGACGTTGGTGACCACCGAGCCGTAGTAGCCGAAGCCGCTGCCGCGGGTGACCAGGTCGAGGTCGATGTTGTACCGCGCCGAGTAGTAGGCAACGGGAAAACCGGTCAGCATGACGACGACCGCGAAGATGAGGATGCCCCACAACGCGTTGGTCGTCCCGTAGGAGATGCCGATGTTGGCGCCGATGGCAAAGTCGGCAAGGTAGGCGATGCCACCCAGCGCCGAGATGCCGACCACCCGCGTCGACCACTTCCGGTAGCTGCGCGGAGCAAAGCGCAGCGTGTAGTCCTCCAAGGTCTCCTTGGTGGCGGTCATTTGATCGAGGCCGGCGTCCAGGTCCATCTCGTCTGGGGCCTCCGGCTCCTTGCTGAGCTCTTGAGTCATGGTTAGCAAAGCTAAATCGGGGTTGTTTCCAGCTCGTGACAACCATGTTCCCGGTGATGGCGAAAATACGGGCTCCCCGGCTGGTACACGTGGAGTGATGATCATGCGCAAGCCGTGGCTGGTCGGACTGCTCGTCCTCGCCGCGGCGGTGTACGCGACCCTGTGGGCCGGTTGGTCGATGCAGTGGGCCTGGCTGACCGAGGCCGA